>DASVNL010000305.1:0-19035 GCA_036383875.1 Thermoanaerobaculia bacterium | reverse complement strand
CCATGATCAGCGACTGCGCCTTCGCCCGCGAGTCGACGAGCCCCCGCTCGACGAGTGCAACGTCGAGCCGCTGCTTCTTCATTGGTTGACGATCGTGAACCCGGCCTGCGCGAAGTGATGATCGTTCGTCAGCACATGCCGGATCCCACGCTGCTCCATCACGACCATCGACATGCAGTCGACATGCGACCATTCCTTGTCGGGCCGCGACGCATACAGGTCGAGTCCGAGGAGGAAGAGCTCGCGATCCACGACAATCACTTGACCGTTGCGCAGATAGTGGCGCACCGCAGCGGCAGCGCTCGCCCGCGGAACTGCTCCGTCGTCCGAGAAATGCGCGAGCAATTCAGTCAGGACGGCTTCGTGCGTGACGATGTCGCTGGTTCGAGAGATTCGCGCCTGAATCCGGCGGGCGTGCTGATGATGACCGTCACTGCGGTCCAACAACGCCGCAAAAAACCACGTATCGGCAAACCACTGCATTACTTGGCCGCTGCGTGCTTCTTTGTCCCGGTCACGAATTCGTCGATGTGGTCCGAGTCCTTCCCTTTGGCGTGACGGCGAATGAGGTCCTCCTCGGGAATCTGGTTCGCCAGTTCGTCAAAGATCTTGACCATCTCCGCGCCCGAGATCGACTCACGTGTTCCGACGAACTCGCGCACACGCTTGGCGATGCCTTCGGCGTGGAGGTCGTACTGCGCGCGGAGGACGTCCTGAGCGCCGTGGTGGACGTATTCGTCGGGGATGCCGATGCGGTGGAAGCGGACGTTGGGGATGTGCAGCTCTTCGCAGCGTTCCATCACGGCGGCGCCGAAGCCGCCGGCGAGGGAGCCTTCCTCTACGGTAATGACGAACGAATTCGGTTTGCAGTATTTCTGAATCAATTCGTCGTCTAAAGGCTTAATGAAACGCGCGTTGATAACCGCGACGTTAATGTTCTCTTTGGTAAGCGCCTCAGCGGCTTCCATCGACGGCCAGACTTCGTTGCCGATCGCGAAGATCGTTGCGTCGGCGCCTTCGCGCAGGACTTCGCCTTTGCCGATCGGGAGCGCTTTCAGTTCCGGGTCGATGGCGACGCCCTGGCCGTTACCGCGCGGGTAGCGCACGGAGACCGGGTGGCCGCATTCGAACGCGGTCTTCACCATGTGCCGCAGCTCGTTCTCGTCTTTCGGGGCCATGCAGATCATGTTCGGGAAGACCCGCAGGTAGGCCATGTCGTAGATGCCGTGGTGCGTCGGGCCGTCCGCGCCGGCGATGCCGCCGCGATCGAGCGCGAAGAAGACCGGCAGATCCATGATCGCGACGTCGTGGAAGACCTGGTCGAACGCGCGCTGCAGGAACGTCGAGTAGATCGCCGCGACCGGCTTCATGCCCTGCGTAGCCATGCCGCCGCAGAACGTGACCGCGTGCTCTTCCGCGATGCCGACGTCGAACATCCGCTCGGGGAATGCCTTCGCGAACTTGTCGAGACCCGTGCCTTCCGGCATCGCTGCCGTGACCGCGATGATCTTCGGATCCTGCTTCGCCATCTCGACGAGCGCGTCTGCGAACACCGCGGTGTACGTCGGCGGCGCGGGCTTCGAAGACTTGATGACCTCGCCGCTCGGGATGTCGAACGGCGTGACGCCGTGCGACCAGATCGGCTTGTTCTCGGCGGGCGTGTAGCCCTTGCCCTTCTTCGTGATGACGTGGATGAGGATCGGGCCGTCGTAGTCGCGATGTTCCTCGAACAGATTGAGGAGGAAGTCGAGATCGTGGCCGTCGTACGGTCCGAGGTACTTGAAGCCGAGCTCCTCGAACAGCGTGCCCGGCACGATCATGTTCTTGAGCACCTGCTCCATGTCATGTGCGAGGCCGTGCAGCTTGTTGCCGATCAGCGGCACGCGATCCATGACGCCCTTCGCCAGATCCTTGGCCTGGTTGTAGCGCTGGCCCTTGATGATCTGGTTCAGGTAGCCGGACATCGCGCCGACGTTCGTCGAGATCGACATGTCGTTGTCGTTCAGGACGATCATCAGCTTGCGCTTGAGGTGGCCGGCCTGATTCAGGCCTTCCAGCGCGATGCCGCCGGACAACGCGCCGTCGCCGATGATCGCGACCACGCGGTAGTCCTCTTTACGGAAGTCGCGCGCGACGGCGATGCCGAGCGCCGCCGAGATCGACGTCGAGGCATGGCCGGCGTTGAAGACGTCGTACTCCGACTCCTCACGCTTGCAGAAGCCCGAGATGCCGTTGTGCTGGCGGATCGTGTGGAACGTGTCGCGACGTCCGGTGATGAGCTTGTGCGGATAGCTCTGGTGGCCGGTGTCGAACACGATCTGATCGCGCGGCGTGTCGAACATGTAGTGCAGCGCGAGCGTGAGCTCGACGATGCCGAGGTTGCCGCCGAAGTGGCCGCCGATGCGAGACACCACATCGACGATCTGGTCGCGGATCTCCTGGGCAACCTGAGGAAGCTGGCGGCGATCGAGCTTACGAAGGTCGCGCGGCGAATCGATCGAATCGAGTAGTCGTGGCATCTTTTTTCCGGTCCCGCAACGCTCGCTAGGAGCGGCGTTCGCAAATGTAACGTGCGATCGGTGCGAGGGTATTCACAGGACCGTCGATGATATCAGCGTTTTTCAGGGCGTCCTGAAGCAGGCGGTCCACCTCTGCACGCGCCGCATCCGTGCCAAGCAGCGCCGGCCAGGTCAGCTTTCCCTGAGCGATGTCTTTCCCCGCGGTCTTTCCGAGCGTCGCCGACGACTCCTCGATGTCGAGCAGATCGTCGACGATTTGGAAGGCGAGCCCGAGCGCGTCGGCATAGTTGCGCAGCGCGACGAGCTTCTCTTCGCTCGCGTTCGCCAGGATCCCGCCGAGCATCGCCGACGCGGTGAAGAGTTTGCCGGTCTTGTTGCGATGGATGAACTGCAGCTCCTGCAACAGCGCGTCGCGATCGTCGCTCGCCTCGTGCGAGCGTTCCGCGACGATGTCCGCGACCTGCCCGCCGATCATCCCCGTCGAGTCCACGGCAGTCGCGACTTCTGCGATCGCGCGCAGTTGCCGCGCCGCGTCGACGCCCGCCACCGGCTTCGCAAGCCACGAAAACGCCTCGGTGAGCAGCGCATCGCCGACGAGCACGCCCATCGCCTCGCCGTAGACCACGTGCGTCGTCTTGCGACCGCGACGCAGATCGTCGTTGTCGAGCGCGGGGAGGTCGTCGTGCACGAGCGAGTACGTGTGGATCAGCTCGAGCGCGCAGAGCGGCATCAGCAGCGGATCGCCGTCGCGCAGCTCGCTCGCGCCGCACGCTTCCGCCGATGCGATCGCGAGAATCGGGCGGAGACGTTTGCCGCCGCCGAGGACGGCGTAGCGCATGGCTTCGTGAATCGTTGGGGGTTGTGTCGATGCGGGCGGGAGATGGCGGTCGATCGTCGCGTCGACAAGCAGGCGCCACGCATTCAACTGCGCTTTGAAATCCGCCACGTCGTTACTCGCCTTCAGCGCCGTGTTCATCGACGTCGTCGAGATCGTCGGCATCGGCGAACGGCTCCGTCACCGGCTGACCTTTGGCGTCGGCGAGGATCAGCTCGATCTTCTTCTCGACCTCTTCGAGCCGCTGATGGCAGAAGCGGGAGAGGCGGATGCCTTCCTCGAAGAGTCCGAGCGATTCGTCGAGCGGCAGCTCTTCGTTTTCGAGCCGCTGCACGATCTTCTCGAGCTGCTGAAACGACTTCTCGAAGTCATTGCGCCGCGTGGCCATCGGCGCGCGTTATAGCACGCGGTGCGATGCGCATCACAACCGCGGCGCGCCGAAAGATGCGACCCTAGGCGCACCCATGAAGAAAGCACTGCTGCTCGCCGTCTGCGTTCTGATCGCCACGCCGTTGTTTGCCGATGATGCGAAGGCGCTGTTCGAGCGCATTCGCGCGCACGACGCGAAGGGTGTCGAGGCGCTGTTGAAGTCGGGCGTGAAGCCCAGCGTGCGAGACGACTCCGGACGTACGCCGCTCTGGAACGCGATCGAGCAGAAGGATCTCGATACGATCAACGTGCTGCTCGCGGCCAACGCCGATCCGAACGATCCAGGCAAGCACGTCAACGAGATGTACGAGTCCGGCGCGACGCTGGCGATGCAGGCCGTCGACTCCGGCAACGTCGCGATCCTCAACGCGCTCCTCGCAAAGGGCGCGAAGCCCGACGTCGCGAATCAGTACGGCATGAACGCGCTGATGATCGCGTGCATGGCCGGCAACGCGTCGATGGTCTCCGCGTTGATCGAAGGGAAGGCGAACGTAAACGCCACCGACTCGGGCGGCACGCCGGTGTTGTGGATGGCGGTGAAGGGCGGCAGCGCGGACGCGGTCGCGGCGATGCTCAAGGCGGGCGCGAAGTTCGGCGAGTACAAGCAACTCGTCATCGACACCGCGAACGAAGGCGGCGACGCGAAGATCATCGCGCTGATCACCGAGGCCGCGGAGGCGAACTAGACCTCGACTTCGGGCCAGAGACTCTCGACGCCGAGCGTGCGCGAATCGACGGTCGCGTTCAGACGGCCTTTCTTGAGCTGCACTTCGATCGGCTCGCCGACCTGCACCTGGTTCGAGTCGAGGATCGGCTTGCGACCGCGCTTCGTGCGCGAGAACGCGATCGCGTAGCCGCGCGACAACACGCTCAGCGGCGAGACCGCCGACAAGGTCGAGACGACGGCGCGCAGTTTCTGGCGATCGCGTTCGATGCGCGCCGGATACTTCGCGAGCGGTTCGTCGCACGCGACGAGACGCCGGCGCAACATTTTCGCGCGCGCGTCGAGCATGCGGAACAGCATCATGCGGCGACGCTCGAGGCGCTCGCGCTGCATCGCCACGCGACGCACGACGCTGCCCAATCGATCCGATGACGACAGGTGCCGCAGCTCGTGGCGATAGTTGCGCACGCGCGACTCGACGACGTGGCGGATACGGCGCGTCATCGCGTCGACGTGCATGCAGATCTCGCTCTTCGCGCGCACCACGATCTCGGCCGCGGCGGACGGCGTCGGCGCGCGGAGATCGGCGACGAAGTCGCAGATCGTGAAATCGGTCTCGTGTCCGACGCCGGAGATGGTCGGGAGTGAGCAGTCCGCGACGGCGCGCGCCACGATCTCTTCGTTGAACGCCCAGAGGTCTTCGAGCGAGCCTCCGCCGCGACAGATCAGCACGACGTCGTGGAGCTTCCAGCGCGAGAGGTGTTTGATCGCCGCCGCGATCTCACGCGCGGCCGTCGCGCCTTGCACGCGCACGGGATAGATCTGCAGCGACAGCCCCTGAAAGCGCCGGCCGAGGACGTGGAGGATGTCCTGAATCGCGGCGCCGGATGCGCTGGTCACGACGGCGATGCGCTGCGGCAGCATCGGAATCGGCTTCTTGCGCGCGGCGTCGAACAGTCCTTCATCGGCGAGCCGTTTCTTGAGCTGCTCGAACGCGAGCTGCAACGCGCCCAGTCCGGCCGGCTCCGCCGCGACGGCGTTGAGCTGCATCTCGCCTTTCTGTTCGTAGATGGTGAGGCGCCCGCGGACGATGAGCTGCAGGCCGTTCTCGATGCGGAATCGCAGGAACCGCCCGTTCGTCGCGAAAAGCACGACGCGCAACTGCGCGCGCGCGTCCTTCAGCGTGAAGTACAGATGTCCCGCCGACGACCGCATGAAGTTCGTCACCTCGCCCTCGACCGAGATGTCGTTGTAGCGATAGAGGTCGAGGTTGAGCTGACGGATGAGGTCGGAGACGCCGTAGACACGGACCTGGTTCACGGGGCAATGGTGACACGGGTTGGCGGTTGGCAGTTGGCAGTTGGCGGGAGAAAACCGGCAACCGCCAACTAATCCTCACAATAACCAGGCATCACACTTGCCTTGTCCTGAGAGTGCCGGGCCCGATTGTGCGGCCTCGCCAAATTGATAGGAGTCAGGATCATGATCAAGAAAATGATGCGCACTACGGTGGCCGCGGCGGGGTTCGCGGCGCTTCTGCTCTCGGGCGCCTGCGCCCACAATCAGACCGCGACGACGACCGAGACCGACAGCACGGTCGTGGAAGTGCGTCCCGAAGATCCGAACGCGACGAGCGTTCAGGCTGGTCCCGCTCTCGCGGACAGCGACGGCAACGTCTACTCGTCCAGCGCCGCGCCCGGACGTGGCAACGCCGCCAGCGTCGGCACGAACACGAACGTGAATCACATCGCGCCGAGCGCCGGCACGGTTGAAGTCCGCGAAACGACGACCATGACCAGCGGCTCGAATGACGTCGCCGCCGTCGACACGGATCTCGATCTCGACACCGCACGCGACGTCGGCACGACCGCCGACACGACGCTCAGCACCACCACGACGACCACCCGCACCGAAACCGTCGACGTCCCGATGACCTCAGCCGCGCAGGAAACCACCGCAACGACGACCACGACGACGCGCCAGCGCCTTCGCAAGGACTAATTGCTGTTGGTTGTGAGGAGAACGGCGAGCGAAAGCTCGCCGTTTTTGTTTAGTCCATCGTCAACGGGCCTTCGGCGCGGCCCTCGATGAACTGCTCCACGATCGGGTTCTTCGACTGCTGAAACTCCTCGGGGGTGCCCTGCTCGATGATCGAGCCGTTGTAGAGCATCGCCACGCGGTCTGCGATCTTGAACGCCACCTTCATGTCGTGCGTGATCGTCACCGTCGTCGTGCCGAGCTTCTGATCCATCTCGTTGATCAGCTCCGCGACGACGTCGCTGATCACCGGATCGAGTCCCGTCGTCGGCTCGTCGAACAGCAGAATCTCCGGCTTGAGCGAGATCGCGCGCGCGAATCCGACGCGACGCCGCATGCCGCCCGACAACTCCGACGGACGCTTCTTGTCGACGCCGTGCAGGTGGACGTCTTCGAGGCATTCCTCGACGCGCTCGCGGATCTGCTGCTCGGTCATCTTCGTGTGGCGTCGCAGCGGGAACGCGATGTTTTCGAACACCGACATCGAGTCGAACAGCGCGCCTTCCTGAAACGCCATGCCGAAGCGGCGGCGGAACTGATTCAGCTCCACGTCGCTCATGTTCGTCATGTCGCTGCCGTCGATGAACACGCGGCCGCGGTCCGGCTGCAGCAATCCAATGATGTGCTTCAGCGTGACGCTCTTGCCTGTGCCCGAGCCGCCGACGATCACGAGCGATTCGCCGCGTTCGATGTCGATCGACAGATCGCGAAGCACCTGCCGCCCGTCGAACGATTTGTACAGGTGCTGCAGAGAGATCATCGGCCGCATGACTAGAAGAGGATCTTGGTCAGGAAGAAGTCGCTCAACAGGATGATCAGCGACGCCGAGACGACGGCGTACGTCGTCGCGCGGCCGACGCCTTCCGCGCCGCCGGTCGTGTAGTAGCCGCGCACGCAGCCGGTCAGCGAAAGGATCAATCCGAACACCGCGGCCTTCACGAGGCCGGTCCAGACGTCCGACAGCGCGAGGAACTGAAACGTGTTTTGTTTGTAGACGACCGGATTGGTCTTGAGCAATTTCACGGCGACGAGATAGCCGCCGTAGATGCCGAGGGCGTCGCCGAGGATCGTGAGGAAGGGGAGCATCACGATCGCGGCGATCAC
This sequence comes from Thermoanaerobaculia bacterium, assembly GCA_036383875.1. GTDB lineage: Bacteria > Acidobacteriota > Thermoanaerobaculia > Gp7-AA8 > Gp7-AA8 > QHVT01. The sequence goes on along the minus strand of DASVNL010000305.1, from coordinate 11,447 downwards.
GCGCGGGACGAACAGATACTGAATCGGCTCCGTCGCGAGCGCCTTGAGCGCGTCGATCTGCTCGGTGACGCGCATCGTGCCGATCTCCGCGGCCATCGACGATCCGACGCGTCCCGTGACCATGAGGCCGACCAGAACCGGCGAGAGCTCGCGCAACATTGCGAGCGACACGACGCTGGCGACGAACTGCTCGGCGTGCACGCGCTGAAAGCCGCTGAACGTCTGCAGCCCGAGGACCATGCCGGTGAACATCGTCGTGAGAAACACGACCGGGATCGAGTCCACGCCGACGCGCACCATCTGCCGGAACCACTCGCCGAAGTCGTACGGCGGGCGGAACGTCCACTTGATCGTGCGCCACAGACCGTCGAACCAGAGGCCGGTCTGTTCGAAGACGCGGATGAAGCGCGTGCCGATGCGATCGAGAATCGTGATCATGCGTCGAATCGTGTTCGGATGCGTGCGATGCCGCCGTCGAGATAGATGCGCGGGACGCGCGCCCCGATGCCGCAGAACACCTCGTAACTGATCGTATCAAGTTTCGCCGCCAGCTCTTCGGCGGTGATCTCATCGTTGCCTTGCCGCCCGAGGAGCACGACTTCGTCGCCGAGTTGCGCGCCGGCGATGTCGGTGACGTCGATGGTCACGAGGTCCATCGACACGCGACCCACCACCGGTGCACGCTGCCCGCGCACGAGCACCTCGCCGATGTTCGACAGTCCGCGATCGTAGCCGTCCGCGTACCCGACCGGCAGCGTCGCGATGCGACTCGCGCGCTTCGTGTGAAACGTCGTGCCGTAGCCGATCGCGTGACCGGGCGGCAGCTCCTTCAGCCGCGCGATTTCCGTACGCCAGCGCAGCAGCGGTGCGAGTCGGACGTGCTCGCGATCGAGCGGTTCGCCGCCGAAGAGCGCGATGCCGGTGCGCACGAAGTCGCCCGGCGTGATGCCGCGCAGCGTCGCGGCGCTGTTCGCGACGTGGTGCATCGGCGCGTCGATGCCCGCTTCGCGCAACGTCTCGACGAGCGTGTTGAAGCGCGCGAGTTGTTCGTCCGTGAACGGATCGGCGGAATCGCTCGCGTTCGCGAAGTGCGTGTAGATCGCGTCGACGCGCAACCGCCGCGCCGAGCGAAGCAACTCCGCGACGCGCGGCAGTTCCGTCTCGACGCTGCCCATCCGTCCCATCCCGCTGTCGATCTTGAGATGAATCGCAACGTCGCGTTCCTGCGCGACCTTCGCAACGATCTCCAACTCTTCGGGACCGGGAACGCCGAGGGTGATGTCGTGGTCCAGCGCGATGCGCACCTGCGCTTCGTTGAGCGGGCCGAGGACGAGGATCGGAATCGCGATGCCGGCGCGTCGCAGCTCGAGCGCTTCTTCGAGCAACGCCGTCCCGATCATCGCGACGTTGCGCGACTCACATCGACGCGCGAGTTCGACCGCACCGTGTCCGTACGCGTCAGCCTTGAGCAACGCAATGAGCTTCGCGTCCCCCCGTAATCCAACATCCAGGCGCGCGACGATCGCGTCGATGTTCGCGTCGAATGCGCGCAGATCGATCTCGGCCCAGGTCGGGCGGATCGTGCGCGTCAGTTCAGGAAGAGAAGACATTCAAGTTTTGCCCGTTCATCGGCCGCGAACGATCGGATGCAAGAAACAGGATCGTCTCCGCGACCTCCTCGGCCGTCATCGACGCCGGAGCTCCTCCACTCGCTGCCGCCCACATCGGAGTATCTACGGAGCCGGGGCTCACACAGTTCACCCGCACGCCGCGCGATTTCACCTCGACCGCGAGCGCCTCGGTCAGCGAGATCACCGCGCCTTTGCTCGCGCAGTACGACACGAAGCCCGGAAACTTCTCCGGCCCGACGATGCCCGAGATCGACGCGACGTTGACGATCGCGCCTTCGCCGCGCTCGAGCATGAAGGGCAGCGCGCGGCGGCAGGCGAGGAAGATTGCGTCGACGTTCACTTCGAACATGCGGCGCCACTGCTCGAGCGTCGTGTCGATGAGCGGCGCGACGTCGATCATCCCGGCGTTGTTGATGAGGATCGAGCACTTGCCGAAGCGGCTCTCGGTCATCGAGAACAACTTCTCGACGATCGCGAGGTCGCTGACGTCGCCCGGAACGGCGAGCATGCGATCGCCGTGACGCGCCGCGATTTCGTGCAGCACGTCGCCCGAACGCGCGCAGATCGCGACTTTCGCACCGCGATTCGCGAGCAGTTCGGCGGTCGCGCGACCAATGCCAGACGATGCGCCCGTGACGATCGCGACTTTTCCGACGAGTTCACTCATAATCGGCGGCAGGCTACCCCATCACCCAAAGCTATCCAAACAGTTGGAATTGAGGAGACTCGGCATGCCGCAGAACGTCAACGACATTCTCCAAATCATCCTGCGCTGGGCACACGTGGTCGCAGGCATTCTCTGGATCGGTCACCTGTACTTCTTCAATTTCGTCAACGCGCACTTCGCCAAAGCTCTCGACGGGCCGACGAAGAAAATCACGGTTCCGCAGCTCATGCCGCGCGCGCTGTACTGGTTCCGCTGGGGCGCTGCATGGACCTGGATCACGGGCCTGCTCCTCGGCGGTCTGATCTACTACCACTCCAAGATCGTCTTCGATGATCCGACGCTCGCGAGCAACAACCCGTGGCTGTGGCTGGCCATCCTCCTCGTGATCCTGGCCGTCGGCTTCGTGCTCTACAACGCGATCACCAAGGCCGTGAAGAGCGTGGTCATCGCGAACGCGATCAACCTCGCGCTCCTCGTCGCGGTCTACTTCTTCCTCGAGAAGGTCGGCAAGTTCGGCGGCCGCTCGCTCTACATCCACACCGGCCTGATCCTCGGCACGATGATGGCCGCGAACGTCTGGATGGTCATCTGGCCCGCACAGAAGCGCATCATCACCGCGACGCGCGACGGCAACGCGCCGGACGCGAACGACGTCGCGTCCGCCGGCCTGCGCTCGCGTCACAACACCTACATGTCCGTTCCGCTCGTGCTCACGATGCTCGTGCAGCACCTCTCGCCGATGTACGGCAACACCAACCTGCTGGCCGGCATCCCGGTTCGCGACTGGTGCCTGTTCGGCGCGGTCGCCGTCGGCTTCGTCGTGGTGCGTCTCATCTACGGCAAGTCGGCCAAAGTCGCCGCCTTCTAAACTCTCAACCTTTCAGTGGAGCGGCGGGCTCTCAGCCCGCCGTTTTCTTTTTCATGCGACTTCTGCAAATCGACGCCTTCACCTCCGAACCGTTTCGCGGCAATCCCGCCGCGGTCTGCCTGCTCGACACCGAACGTCCCGACGCGTGGATGCAGAGCGTCGCCGCGGAGATGAATCTCTCCGAGACGGCGTTCCTCCTTCCGCGCGACGGCGGCTACTCGCTGCGGTGGTTCACACCCGCGGTCGAAGTCGCGCTGTGCGGACACGCGACGCTCGCCAGCGCGCACGCGCTTTGGGAAGAGCGACAGCTCGCGTACGTCGAGTTCCACACGAAGAGCGGCGTCCTCACCGCGACGCGCACCGGCGACCGGATCGAGCTCGATTTCCCCGCGACGCTCGAATCACCATCCGAGCCGCCCGACGGTCTGCTCGAATCCCTCGGCGTCGCGAATCCCGTCTACGTCGGCCGCAACAAGTTCGACTATCTCGTCGAAGTCGCGTCGGAGGAGGAAGTGCGCGCGCTCGATCCCGATCACACGCGACTGCGCAGGATCCCCGTGCGCGGCGTGATCGTGACCAGCGGCTCGCGCGACTACGACTTCGTCTCGCGCTTCTTCGCGCCCGGCTCGGGCGTCGACGAGGATCCGGTCACCGGCTCCGCGCATTGCTGCCTCACGCCGTACTGGTCGGCGAAGCTCGGCAAGACTGCAATGACGGCGTTTCAGGCTTCGCAGCGCGGCGGCGTGATTCGCGTGCGACTCGAAGGAGATCGCGTGAAGCTCGGCGGCACCGCGGTGACGGTGTTGCGCGGCGAGTTGGCCGTCTGAGTTAGCATCGCCCGCGATGAACATTCGGGAGATGCTCGAGCGGATCGAGCAGGAGACGTTCGTTCCGCAGGCAGCCCGCAGCGCGGAAACGCGCGGCCGCGATCGCGCCGAACCGGAAGACGACATCCGGCCGTCGTATCAGCGCGACCGCGATCGCATCATCCACTGCAAAGCGTTCCGCCGGCTGAAGCACAAGACCCAGGTGTTCCTCGCACCCGAGGGCGATCACTATCGGACGCGACTCACGCATGTGCTCGAAGTCACGCAGATCGCGCGAACGATCGCGAAGTCATTGCGCCTCAACGAAGTCCTCACCGAAGCCATCGGCCTCGGCCACGACCTCGGCCACTCCGCATTCGGCCATGCCGGCGAAGCGGCGCTCAATAAGCTCGTGCACGGCGGATTCGATCACTATCGCCAGTCCGTGCGGGTCGTGGAAGTATTGGAGAACGACGGACGCGGCCTCAATCTCACCATCGAGGTGCGCGACGGAATTCTCAAGCACTCCAAAGGCGAAAAAGGCGAATTGCTGCGGACTCGGCCGAAGTCGCGCGCATTGACGCTCGAGGGCGACATCGTGCGCATCTCGGACATCATCGCGTACGTCAATCACGACATCGACGACGGCATTCGCGCGGGCCTGCTCCGCGAGGACGACATTCCCGCCGACATTCGCAAAACCCTCGGCAATAGTGCGTCCGAGCGGATCGACCGGATGGTGCGCGACGTCATCGACGCCACGCTTGGCTGTAATTACGACGCAATCTCGATGTCGCAGGAAGTGCTGGAGGCATTGGAAGCGCTGCGCAAGTACATGTTCGAGAATATGTACCTCATCCCCGAAGTGCGCGGCGAATTCGAGAAAGCACAGAAAATCCTCGGCGCATTATTCGAGTACGTCGTTGCGCATCCCGAGAAATATCTCGACACGACGACCGGCGAATCGGTCGAGCGCCTCGCAATCGATTTCATTGCGGGGATGACCGATCGCTACGCGCTCAATCTCTACGCGCAGTTGTTCCTGCCGCGACCGTGGGTCGCGTAAAGCAAGGAAGAATTACTTCTTCGCTTTTTTGGGGAGATTGAGTACGTCGCGCAGGTCTTTGCCGGCCTTGAAGCGGACGTTCTTGGAGGCGGGGATACTGATCGTTTCCTTGGTGCGCGGATTGCGGCCTTCGCGGGCCTTGCGCTCCGTGACGGAGAAGCTGCCGAGGCCGGGGATCGCGCAACGTTCACCGCGGCGGCAGACATCCGAGATGTAGTCGACGAACGCCTCGTAGGCATCAGCCGCTTCTCGTTTGGAGATCCCCGCTTTCTCAGCGATGGCGTCGATCATCTCAGCCTTACCAGCCATTTGAACAGCCCTCCTCAGCCTGGACCTGCGAGTCTCGATTTGGGGCGGATTGTTCGACAATCTAGGCAAGGCCCTGGCGAATGTCAACGCAGTCTGCGGCGCGCGTCGAGATAGCCGTGCACGATCGATACGACCTGCGCGTGACTCCACGTCAGCGGGGCCACAGAGAGATGTTGCCCTCCATAAGGATCAATTTGTTCCGGCAGCACCATCGACGGCGTCGCCTTCGCGCGCGCCCATCGCACATGATCCAGTGCAGGTTGCAGAGACTCGGCGTCCATCGCGCGCGCCACGTCGTACTCGGCGAGCCACAACGTACAGAGGATCCACGGATTGCCGGGCACGCGGTCGGCCTCATCGGAAATGCGGTGATAGGCGTCGTTTTCATACCGCGCGACGCCGCCCGCTTCGGTGCGGACCCACAATCCCTGCTGAATCGCGCGCATCGTCCCTTCGACCAGTGCGCTGCTCGCAGGAAACATCCCCAAGGCGAAGGTTGCGAATGTCGACGCGTCGATCGTTGGGTCGAGCTGAAGCGCGCCGTCGTGGGTGACGAGGCCACGCGCGAAGCGTCCCTCATCGTCGAGCCACAACGTCTTACGCACAGCGTCGCGCACTTCCGTCGCGGCCTTGCTGTACGTCGCGCGACGCTCCTGATCGTTGAACAGATTCGCGATCTCCGCGGCGGCCGTGAGACCGGCCCACACTGCAGCGCACGTGAAGGTGAACACGCCGTGGCGCTCTTCCCACAAGTCGTATGACGGCAACGGCAGACACGTCGCTTCGTCGCGATAACGGACGAGGAAATCCGCGGCCGCGACGACAAGGCGCGGATAAAGTTCGCGCAATTGGTCGAGGTCGCGCGTACGCGCATAATGCCGCGCGATGAGCCAGATCACGAGCGCAGTCTCGTCTTCCTGAATCGGCAATTGCGTCTTGCCGTCGCGCACCCACGGTTGCCACAGTGGCGCGGGCGAGCCGTCGGGATTGTATTTGTGAAGAAAATAGCCGTCTTCGCGAATGATCCCGTTCGCGAAATTCAGAAACCGCCGCGTGATTTCCGGAAAGCCCGCGCGGTCCATGGCGTCGCAGACGAATACCGCGTCGCGCGCCCAGACGTACGAGTAGTGGTCATTGTGACCCCACTGAATATCCGAGTCGTTCGCGGCCAGTACGGCGCCATTGCGATCGCATTGTGTCGCGATGATCAATAGTGATCGTCTGTACAGATCGACGATCTCTTCCGGCAAATCATCGAGCTCAACGCCCGGCTTATTGACCCACGTGTACCAATGCGATCCGGTGCGCGCGAGCAAATGCGCCGCGCCTTCCGTGCGAACCCGCTCATCGAGTTTCCAGACTTCCGCGTCGGTCGTTCCCGCGCAGATCCAATAGAACGTCGTGGTGCTCGAATTCGGCTCGAGGTGCAACGGGATCGCGATCGTCGTGTCGACGTCGCCCTGCGCAATCGCAGTCATCGACAATGCGCCGGTTTCTGCCTCGTGCCACGAACCACTCGCGCCGGTCATTGCCGTGCGACCGCACGAATATTCGCCTATGCCGTTCTCGCAATTGATCAGCACATAGCGGCGCGCTTTGTACTGCATGATGCCGCGCGAGCGCGGGTCGTACATGACCGTGTCGCCGATGGAATTGCCATACAGCGAGAAATCGTGATGCAGGAACAGCTTCACGTCGCGCGCGTGGTCTCGGAGATTCTTGACCACGATCTTGCGGACCAGAATATTCGCGTCGGGATCGACGGCGTCATAACAACGGATGCGAATTCCGATCGCGTCATTGACGAGCTGCACGTCGGTGACGAGCGTGTCGCGCAGATATTCGAGCGTGCGCTGCCACGGCACGTCGTCGATTGCGTGCAATTGTTCGTCGCACCAGAGGCCCATGCGGAATTTACCCGCGGCCTGGTTCTCCATCCCCACGCGCGGAAAGTAAAAATCCGCGAGCCGGTATTGCGCGTCGAATGCGACGAGAAGAGAGCCGTTACCGATCGGGAGGTCGCGTGGCATGCGGCGCGGAAGTCTACACGCTCGCTCTCAATACGAACGCGGTAAATCCATCAGCACCCGATTCCGGAGTCAATCGCAGCACGCCGTCCGTAATCCACGGCCGCGCACCCTCGGGCACAAACCGTGTGATGTCCTCACGCGCGTACCCTTCGACGACCGCGTCGTTCTCTTCGAATTCGAGCGAGCAGGTCGAATAGACGACGTATTTCGACGCGAGCTGCATCGCGCTGGCGAGCAATTGCCGCTGCAACGTCGCGAATTTCGCGAGCTCGTGCTCGCGTAGCCGCCACTTGATCTCCGGATTCTTGCGGATCGTCCCGGTCGCGCTGCACGGTGCGTCGAGCAGCACGACGTCGAACTTGCGGCGGAACGGCTGCTGCCGCCCGTCGCTGACGACGACGCGCGCGTCGCGACCGGTGAGCGGTCGCAGTCGCGTGATCGAGACGTCGTTCGACACGACGCGCGCGCCGCGATGCTTCATGAAGATCGTCTTGCCACCCGGCGCGGCGGCGAGGTCGAGGATGTCGTCGCCGCACGCCCGTGCGATCGCCGCGATCACCGCGCTGCCTTCATCCATCGGATAGAAGTCGTCGCGATCGAGCTCCGCGCTCGATCCATGCAGCTTCCACAAGCCGGGCACGAGCGCGGACGGCACCGACTCCGGCGGAATCGCATCGACGAGCGCGAGCACGTCGGGATACGACAGCTCCTGATTCGCAATCGCGATGCGCTCCGCACGCTCGACGCCGAACGTGCGCGACCAGCGCTCGATGAGCCACCGCGGATGCGCGGTCCGCGTCGGCAGGTCTTCCGGCACCGGCGCTTTGCCTTCCGCGACGCGACGCAGAACTGCGTTGACGATTCCGCGCGCGCGCTTCTGCGCGAGATCGACAGTCTCGGACACCGCCGCGTACTGCGCGACGTCCATGTACATCAGTTGATAGACGCCGAGGCGCAGCACATCGAGGACCGCGGGCTCGAGTTTGTGCACGGGACGTTGCGCGAGCGCGCCGATGACGAAGTCGAGTCGCGAGCGCCAGCGCAGCACGCCGAGGACGAGCGTGCGGACGAAACCGGAGTCGCCGAGGAGGAGGAGCGAGGCGTAGGACGACTCGCGTTCGACGCGCTGCAATACGTGCAGCGCGCGCTGACGCTCGCTCACGGCAACGCCTCGCCGACGCTCCAGCCGAGCCCGCGCGCGATCGCGCCGGCGGCTCCGCGTGGTTTGCCGGGCCGCTGCATTTCGAGAATGCGCAACGCGCCTTCCGCACACGCGATGACGACGTCGTCGCCGATCGACAGCACGGTGCGCGGCTTGCCCGACGTATCCGCGAGTCGCATGTCCGTGAGCTTCACGGTCTCGTTCCCCGCGACGGTGAAGATGCCCGGCCACGGCTCGAAGGCGCGGAAGCGGTTGTAGATCGTCTGCGCACTCTCATCGAATCGCGTCTCGCCTTCGGACTTGTCGAGCTTCGCTGCGAATGTCGCACGCGCGTGGTCCTGCGGCGTCTCCGTCGCGACTCCACGCTCGACGTCGCGCAGCACACGCGCCATCGCCTCCGCGCCGATGATCGCCAGTCGCTTCGCCAGCTCCGGCGTGCGCTCGTCGGGACCGATCTCCGTCGTCGCGATCTCGAGCATCGGCCCGTGATCGAGCTCCTCGTCGATGCGCATGATCGTCACGCCGGTCTCGCGATCGCCGGCTTGAATCGCGCGCTGAATCGGCGCCGCGCCGCGCCACATCGGCAGGATCGAGCCGTGGACGTTGAAGAAGCCGTGCTTCGGAATCGCGAGCAGTGCGGCCGGGAGAATCTTTCCGTACGCGATGACGACGCCTGCGTCCGCGCCGATCTTCGCGATTTCGCCGAGAAAGTCGTCGTTGCGAATGCGCGCGGGCTGGAGCAGCGGAAGTCCGAGCTCCTTCGCGCGCGCCGCGACGGGCGGTGCCTGCATCTTCATCCCGCGACCCGCCGGTTTGTCCGGCTGCGCCACCACGAGCGCGACCTCATGCTCGCGCACGACGGCGTCGAGCGACGGGACAGCAAACTCGGGCGTGCCGAAAAAGATCAGGCGCATGTGGGGCGCATTCTAAGTGGCGCGCACCTCGCTACAATCGCTTCACGCATGAAGATCACATCGGCGGTTCTCGCGCTCGCTCTCGCTCTGCCCGTCCTCGCGCAAGTCGCGGAGGGCGACAAGCACTTCGCTGCGCGCGCCGAGGGAGCGCAGGGGGCGCGGGCGACGGCGACGCAGATCGATGCGGCGATCGCCGCGTTCCAGCGCGCGGTCGCGCAGAACGGGAACGATCTCGAGGCGCGCTACAAACTGCTGCGCGCGTATCGCTTCAAAGGCGCGTACGTCGCACAGACGAACGATCAGAAGAAGGCGGTCTACGCGACCGCGAAGACCGCCGGTGATGCCGCACTCGCAGCGGTGAACAAGGTGCTCGCAGCGAAGGGCGTGAAATCGAACGCGCCGGAGAAGCAGGTCGCGGATGCGCTTCGCGGCACGCGGGGCGCGGGCGAGATCTATCTGTGGGATTCGGTGAATTGGGGCGAGTGGGCGCTCGCGTACGGCAAGCTCGCCGCCGCGCGACAGGGCGCCGCCGATCGCATCCGCCGCCAGGCGACGATCGCCCATCTCATCGATCCCCGCATTGAAGAAGGCGCGCCGGCTCGCGTCCTCGGCCGCCTCCACGATCAAACGCCGCGCATCCCGTTCATCACCGGCTGGGCGTCGTCGAAAGAAGCCGTGCGCTTTCTGCAGGAGTCGATGAAGGTCGACCCGTCGAACAAACTCACGCTCCTCTTCCTAGCCGAGGCGATGGTCGCGAACGATTCGTCATCGAAGCCGAAGGCCGTGCAGATGCTGAAGGGCGTCGTGAGCGCGCCGAACAACGCGCTGTACGTCGTCGAAGACACAGCCGCGACGGACGACGCGAAAGCGTTGCTGAAGAAGTACGGCGCCTAGCGCGAGATCGCGACGATCAGGTCGTCGATGAGCACACTCTCGACGATGTCGAAGGTGATGCTGTTCTCGCTCACGCTCTCGATGTGAATCGGGACTTGCTTCAGCGTCGGGATGGCGCCGCCGAGTTTTTTCCAGGCGGCTTCTTTCGCGCACCAGAAGTGGAGCAGGCGGTGTGGCAGTGCGCACGTGCGCATCTGCGTCTGTTCGTCGTTCGTGAGAAACAGATGGGCGGCGCCGTCGGGGAAGTCGCGGAGGACCTGGACGTCGATGCCGATCGGGTCACGTGCGAAGGCGGCGCCGGCGTACGGCGATGAGTGCGACAGCGAGATGTGCCACTCGCTTTCGACGCCGTCGATGACGAGGAACGGCCGCGCGACGTTGCACGAACGCGCGTCGTTGCAGAGTCCGCGTTGGAGTGCCCAGCGCTTTGCGGCGGCGCGGCTCAGCAGCCATTCATCGCGGCGTTTCGCGAGCTTGAACTCGTTCGCGATTGCCAGCTCGTCAGGCGTGAACCATTCCTCGTGCGTGATGAGATCCGCGACGACGATGGCGCGGTCCGGCCACGGCGTCGGGATGATTCTCACTGCTGCTCCGCGGGAATCGCGGCGATGAACTCGGAGTCGCCGCCGGTCGTGACGACGGTGGCGAAACCGACGCCGGTGCCGGCGATCGCGGTGAGACGCACGGTCATGGTCTCGTCGAGCTTGATGCCGAGCCGGCCTTCGAGATCGTTCGTGAGCCAGACCTGACCTTCGGGGATGCCGGACTCGAACGACTTGCCGATCTCCGCGCCGGTGCGCGTGCGCGCGGAGATGCGGAACGTCGCGGGGATCACACCGAGGTTCACGACGCCGACGTTCACGCGGCGGCCTTCGGGCGGGACAGGCGGGAGTCCGATGATCACGAGCTCCGCGTTGTCGGTCGACGACGTCGCGGCGTCGCGTTTCGTGAGTGGTTCTTCGAGCGATGCGCGCGCGCCGTGTGCGACGTCGGACGTCTTCACGACCACGACCGGCGCGCGGCCTTCGCGATGCTCGATCCACAGCGTTCCGACTGCGCCCTGCACGCCGAACACGTTGCGTACGAGATCGGGCCAGCGC
>DASVNL010000304.1:0-3640 GCA_036383875.1 Thermoanaerobaculia bacterium | reverse complement strand
TCAACGAACTGGCGAGGAAAACGGGAACGGAGGTGGGAGAATTTCGCGGATGCTCGAAGACATCGTACGGCGCGCGTTTGACGAGGACCTTCCCGACATCACCAGCGAGGCGATCTTCGACCGCGACGACCGCGGCTCGGCTCGATTCCTCGTCAAAGGCACCGGCGTCATCGCCGGACTCGCCGTCGTCGAGACCGTCTTCGCGATGCTCGACACCAGCGCGACCGTCCGGCTTCTCGCGAACGACGGCGACGCCGTGAAGCCCGGCGACATCGTCGCGGAAGTCGAGGCGAGCGTCATCGCGCTCCTCTCCGGCGAGCGCACCGCGTTGAATCTCATGCAACGTGCGTCCGGCATCGCGACCATGACGCGGCGCTACGTCGACGCCGTGCAGGGCACGAACGCGAAAATCCACGACACGCGCAAGACCGCGCCCGGGCTGCGCGCCGTCGACAAGTACGCCGTGCGCGCGGGCGGCGGCGAGAACCATCGCATCGGGTTGCACGACATGTTTCTCGTGAAGAACAACCACATCGATCGCGCCGGCTCGATCACCAAAGCCGTCGAACGCATTCGTGCGCAGGCGATGCCTCAGCCCGTGATGATCGAAGTGCGCGACATGAACGAGCTCGACGAAGCCCTCACACTCGCGCCCGACTTCATCCTCCTCGACAACATGAACCCCGCGCAGCTCGCCGAAGCCGTGCGCCGGACGAACGGCCGCGTTCCCCTCGAAGCGTCGGGCGGAATCACGCTCGAAACCATCCGCGCCGCGGCTGAAACCGGCGTCGATCGGATCTCCGTCGGCGCGCTCACCCACTCAGTGACGGCACTCGACATTTCCATGCGAATCGCCTGATGGCACGAGCGTTGCGCCTGCGTCCTCCCACTCATGTCCGACTTCACCGTAGCCATCGTGGATGACGACGCGGCGATCCGCCGTCTCGTGCGGCTGTTCATGCACCGCGCCGGATACGCCACGCTCGAATACACCACCGGCGATGAAGCCCGCGCCGCTCTCCAGAAAGACCCGTGGGATTTGGCTGTACTCGATCGCCGGCTGCCGGACATGGACGGCGTCGTCCTCGCGCACGAGCTGAAGTCGAACCCCGACTTCCGCACGCGCTACGTGATCATGCTCACCGGCGAAGACGAGCAGGCCGACAAAGTCGAAGGCCTCGAGCTCGGCGCCGACGACTACATCACCAAGCCGTTTCAGTATCCCGAGCTCGTCGCGCGCGTCCGCGCCGGCAAGCGCATCGTCGACCTGCAGAAAGAATTGCTCGAAACGAACAAGCGACTCGAGCTGCTGTCGATCACCGACGGACTGACGAAGCTCCACAACCATCGCTACTTCCAGGACGAGCTCTTCCGCGCGTTCGAAGAGTCGCAGCGCTATCAGCGTCCGCTCTCGCTGGCGATGATCGACATCGACTTTTTCAAGAAGATCAATGACACGTACGGACACGCGGTCGGCGACGACGTGCTGAAGCGCGCCGCGAAGCTGTATCGCGAGTCGGTGCGCAGCACCGATCTCGTCGCGCGGTACGGCGGCGAAGAGTTCGCGGTGATGATGCCGGAGACGGCGCTGCAGGATGCGATCACGTTCGCGGAGAAGATTCGCCATCTCCTCGAGTCGACGCCGCTCGAAACGCAAGCCGGACCCGTCACCGCGACGATCAGCCTCGGCGTCGCGAGCGTTCCGCACTCACGCATTCACTCCGCGAAAGAGTTGATCATCGCGGCGGACCGCGCGCTGTATCGCGCGAAGAAGAACGGCCGCAATCAGGTGCAGGCCGAGAAGCGTCGCGAGGGACTCACGCGTTTGACGCGGACGCCCGAGGCGCAGGCGCTGGCGCAGGAAGAGGAAGCGCACGCGCGCTGAGCTACGCCAGTTCGGCCGTTGCTCTGTCGATCTCGGCTTTCAGGTTGCCGACATGCTCACGGATCTTCTGCGAGATCGCCGCGTGCGTGCCGTTGGTCGCGGGCAGCGTTTCCGCCGCCTTCTCGATCTCCGCCGCATCTTCGGAAATGCTCTGATATCCGTAGCTGCCGCCCGAGCCCTTGAGCTGATGCGCGAGATACGCGAGACGCTCGACGATCTCCGCGGTCTCGAGACCGGTGAGCGTCGTATCCATCTCTTCCACTTTGCCTCGGGCTTCGTCGAGAAACTCGCGGCGCAATTCGTTCAATTCGTGATCAACCATCGCTCGGTCCCGATCGCCTCGTTGCACGCGGTATGCCGCGTGGTGCCGATATGATGCGCCGATTGATGGGCGAAGAGCTGCTCGTGCCGAGGGCGCGGTTTGAAATGGACGAGCCCTGGACGGTGCCGGCGGAGTGTCGTTCGTTGCAGTTACGACGTTCGGCCGATGGCTCGCCCCCGCGATTGGCGACCAGCGTCGCTGCGTGGTTCGATGAGCAATATCTGACCGTGCTCTTCAGCGGCGCCGACGATCACATCGTCGCGAACTACACGAATCACGACGACCCGCTGTACGAAGAAGACGTCGTCGAAGTCTTTCTCGCGCCCGAGCGGCTCACGCGCTACTTCGAATTCGAAGTCAGTCCGCGCGGCATCACGTTCGACGCGCTCATCGACTCGCCGGATGGCGTGCGTTCGACGATGCATGCGGATCGCGCGTGGACGTGCGACGGCATGCTCGCGCTCGTGCGCGTCGTGACGGAGAGCGATGGTGCGCGCGTGTTCGATGTCGTGCTGCGCATACCGTTCGAGTCGCTCGAGCGCGCGACGCCGCGTGACGGCGAGACGTGGCGCGCGAACTTCTATCGCATCGACCGGCATCCGGAGCACGGCAGCGAATTCAGTGCGTGGCAGCCGACGATGAAGACGCCCGCGGACTTTCACGTCGCGGCCGCGTTCGGAACGATCAAGTTCGTCGCATGAAGGCGCGTGGCTTGCAGCGAGGCGGCCTGATGCGACGGACCCTGCTCCTTCTCCCGGTACTCCTGGTTTCGCTCACGACATTCGCGCAAAGTGGTGAATGGGGCTCGCGTGGTGAATCGCGCCGCTTTGCCGTTCTCGGCGACGTCGTCTTCGCCGCCGATGGCCGCGGCGTCACGACGTATGACGTCAGCGATGCGGCGAACATCCGCGCCGTCGATTTCGACACGACCAACGAAGAAACGTACGACCTCGCGATCGTGCCCGGCTCGCCCGCGCATCTCGCCGTCGCGACGAAGCGCGGCATCGACTGGTATCGCATCGACGGTGCTTCGATCAGTGGGCCCGTGGAGCAAACCGAAACACGCGAACCGGTCCGGCACCTCGCGGCTGGCGCGCATCTCATCGCGGCGGTGACGGGACAGAGCGTCGAGGTCTTTCGCTTCGAACAGGAAACCGCAATCCACGTGACCGAGTACGCGTTCCGCAATCCGGTCCTCGGCGTCGCGCTCGCCGGCGACGTCGTCTACGCCTCGGTCGAGCGCGAAGGCACGTACGTCTACGAAGCTCCCGCGAGCGAGTGGACGACGAAGTTGCTCGAGGCGCCGATCGCGTTCGCGCAGTCGGGCAACATTCTTTGGGGCGTGTCGCACGACACGGGACTCACCGGCATCAACGTGCAGAACCCCGCAGCGCCGCAAGTAATCAGCAGCACCGGCCTCGCCGAATCCTTTT
>DASVNL010000303.1:0-6874 GCA_036383875.1 Thermoanaerobaculia bacterium | reverse complement strand
CGACGGCATCGCGAACAAATCACCCTCGACGATCGTCAGGTCGGCAAGCTTGCCGGCCTCGATCGTCCCGCGTGATTTCTCTTCGAACGCCGCGTACGCCGCATCGCTCGTGAAGCCGCGAATCGCCTCCGCGAGCGTGAGCCGCTCGTTCGGCAGCCATCCGCCTTCCGGCCAGTTCTTCTGATCCTGACGCGTGACGGCGGAGTGCAGGCCGAAGAACGGATTGACGTGTTCGACAGGGAAGTCGGAGCCGAGGGCGAGACGGCCGCCGGCGTTGAGGACGGTGCGCCAGGCGTAGGCGCCTTTCACGCGCTCGGGACCGAGTCGCGCTTCGGCCCAGTACATGTCGGACGTCGCATGCGTCGGCTGCATCGACGCGATGATCCCGTGCTTCACGAGACGCGGCACATCGGCCGGCGCGATGACCTGCAGATGCTCGATGCGATTGCGATCCTTCGCGACCACGCCCGCGCGTTCGTAGGCGTCGATCACGTTGCGCACACCGCGATCGCCGATCGCATGCGTGTTGATCTGAAATCCAGCGGCGCGACCGCGACGCGCAACGTCTTCGATGTGCTCCGGCTTCGCGAGCATGAGTCCCGTGTTGTTCGCGTCGTCGCTGTACGGCGCGAGCAGAGCCGCGCCGCGACTGCCGAGGGCGCCGTCGGCGTAGAGCTTCACGCTGCGGACCGTGAGACGTCCGCCGTAGTCGACGATCGGACCGCTCTGGAACCACGTCGTCAGCAGTTCCGCGTTGTCGCCGAGCATCGCGTAGACGCGAATCGGGAAGTTCCCTTCGTCGATCAGCTCCTGCACCGCGCTGATCGTCGCGCCGTCGATGCCGGCGTCGTGCATTTCGGTGAGTCCGTTCGCGGCGATCGCTTTCGCGGCCGCGAGCACGCGCGCTTTGCGCTGCGCTGCGCTCGGTGCGGGGATCGCGTCGTCGATGAGCGACATCGCCGCGTCGATGAACACGCCCGTCGGATTGCCGTTCGCGTCGCGCTCGATGCGGCCGCCTTCCGGATCCTTCGTCGCTGCAGTGACGCCCGCATTGCGCATCGCGAGTGTGTTCGCGAGTCCCGCATGTCCGTCGATGCGACGCAGCCACACCGGATGTTCCGCGACGACGGCGTCGAGCGGGCCCGCGGTCGGGAACGCCTTCACGGGCCAGTCGTTCTGATCCCAGCCGCGACCCTGAATCCATTCGCCGCGCGACGCCGTTGCGGCGCGTTCGCGCACGCGTGCGATCACTTCGTCGTACGACTGCGTGTCGACGAGATTCACCGTGTCGAGCGACAGGCCGAGTCCGTAGAGATGGCCGTGCGCGTCAGTGAGTCCGGGAAGAATCGTCGCGCCGGACGCATCGACGATGCGCGCGTTCGGATGCTTTGCACGCATCGCATCGGCCGGGCCGACGTCGCGGATCGTGCCGCCGCTCGCGTAAACCGCGTAGTTTTTCTGCGGAGTTTGTGCGACGCCCGTCACA
Organism: Thermoanaerobaculia bacterium; assembly: GCA_036383875.1. Lineage (GTDB taxonomy): Bacteria > Acidobacteriota > Thermoanaerobaculia > Gp7-AA8 > Gp7-AA8 > QHVT01. Next base: position 5,388 of record DASVNL010000303.1, on the reverse strand, counting down.
ACGGTGCCGCCGATGAAGAGCGTACCTTGATCGTTCATGGTGTTCGCTGGAACCGAATCTGCTGTGGGTTGCGCCGGTGTGCAGGCGAGCAGAGCGATGAAGCATAGCGCGGCAAAGTTACGCATGAGCCGGAATGCTACACGCCGGAGCGCCGGTTTGGTGATTGCCCCATGAAAACGAGATCCATCATCGCGCTGACGCTGCTCGTCGCGAGCACGGCCGTGGCCGACACGCGCCGATTCACCGCCTCCGACGTCCCCGCTGCGAAGCTGAAAAAGCCCGGCAAGGTCGTGATCAGCAACGATGGACACTCCATCACCGCGTGGCATTTCTTCGGAAACATCCGCGAGGCGCTCGTCACGCTGCGCAGCTCGCGCGCGATGACGTTCCGGCCGTTCGGCAGCGCGGTGTTCAACTCACGCGCGACCGCACGCGTGCCGAAGCATCTCGAAGCCGCGTTCCACGAAGCCGCGCGCCAGCACGGCCTCGATCCGCGACTCCTGTCCGCCGTCGCGCGTCGTGAGTCGGCGTACAACGAGCGTGCGGTGTCGCAAGTCGGTGCGTGCGGCGTCATGCAGCTCATGCCCGCCACCGCCGAATACCTCGGCGTCACCGACGTCTTCGATGCACGCCAGAACATCTCCGGCGGCGCCCGCTACCTGCGCACGCTGCTCGACACGTTCAACGGCGATCTCGACCTCACGCTGGCCGCGTACAACGCCGGCCCCGGCGCGGTGAAGAAGTACCGCGGCATTCCGCCGTATCGCGAGACGCAGGCCTACGTGGCCGCGGTCCGCGCGACGTACGAGAAGTCGCTGGTTCAGTAGAACGCGCTACTCCGAGTACCACTCGGCGATCGCCGTCACCACGCCCTCGCGCATCAGCACGCTCGTGTGTCGCGCACAGCCTGCTTCGACGCGACAGATGTAGAAGTACTCGGTCTCGCCGAGCTTCTTCAGTGCGACGTCGGGCGCGGCCGCGGCGTCGGGACGCCCGAGGCGTTCGACGACGGCCATGGTCTTGTCGCCGAGGTGAATGCCGGAGCGATGACCGATCTCGATCTGCGGACCGGGCAGTGGTTTCTTGCACGGCTCGATCGACGAGATCACAACGCGCCAGGGCTTGCGATCCTTCTTGTCGATCGTCATCAATAGAAACTGGTTCGGCCCGGTCTGAAAGCAGCCTTCGCGCTTCATCTGACCAAACTGTGCTTCGAGCGTGGCAACCGGCGTCTCGATCAGTTGATCGAGATACACCGGGTCGGCTGCGCGCGCGCCTGTGGCCACGAGCAAAGCCGCCAACAACGTGACCGCGAGTTTCATCCTTCGCCCCACTTCAGCTTGTTGCGGAGTACGTCGAAATAGTTTTTGTCGGGAGACTGCACTAAGAGTACTCGTTCTTCCGATTTTCGTACGCATACGCGATCGTGATCGCTGATCTCGAAGCCTTCCTGGCCGTCGAGGGTGAGGTAAATGTCTTTCGCGTCCGGCGTCATCAACCCGATCTCGATGTCGAGCTCATCGGGCAGCACCAGCGGGCGATTCGTGAGCATGTGCGGGCAGATCGGCGTGACGACGATCGCGCCCATGGTCGGATAGATGATCGGACCGCCGGCGGAGAGGTTGTACGCGGTCGAGCCCGTGGGCGTGCAGACGATCAACCCGTCGCCGCGAAACGTCGAGACGAAAAGTCCCGCGACGCTGACGCGCATCTCGATGATCCGCGCGACCGCGCTCTTGTTGATCGCGACGTCGTTGAGCACGCGATACTGCTTCGTCGCATCGCGATTCGGTCCCGACACGGAGACCTGAAACGCGACGCGCGGCTCGACGTGATAGTTGCCTTCGAGCACACGGTCGAGAACCTGCGGGAACTCCTCGACACGGATCTCGGTGAGAAATCCGAGCGTGCCCATGTTCACGCCGATCACCGGCACGTGCTCGGGCGCATGTCGCGCGACGGAGAGCAGTGTGCCGTCGCCGCCGAAGGTGATCAGCAGGTCGGTGTGGCGTCCGAGCTCATTCTTCGAGAGGTTCCGATGCGGATCGCCGATGGAGCCGGCGGTTTGCTCGTCGAAGATGACGGTGAGGCCGCGCTCGCGCAATTCGGCGGCGACGCTGGCGGCATAGGCGAGTGCCTCAGGCGCGGTGTTCTTGGCGGCGATGCCGATCGTTCGCATTCTCTCGTTGGGCATTCGTTTTGGCCGGGCGATGCAGCGACGATCATGCCGGGATCGCTGCGGTGGCTCTCCTCACATCTTCGGGCTCGACGATGATCCGCTCGCCCGCGCGTTCCGGCCCGAGGAAGAGGATCGGGTGCATGACTTTCTCGAGGATGGCGCGGAGTGCGCGCGCGCCGAGTCGCTGCTTGCGCGCCGCGTGCGCGATCTCGAACAGCGCCTCGCGACTGAACTCGAGCTGAATCTGATCGAGCGCGCAGAGACGCTGGTACTCGGGGATGATCGCCTCACGCGGCTCAGTGAGGATCGTGACGAGATCGCTCGACGTCAGCTCGTCGAGCTCGACGCGCAACGGTAAACGTCCGAGGAGCTCGGGGAGAAATCCGTAGCGCACGAGATCGTCCGTTGAGACTTCGCTCGACGGCGGCTCCGCGCGTTCGCCGAAGCCCGCGACCTTGCTGATCGTCGCGTCGTCCATGTCGGAGAACGAGCCGGCGCAGATGAAGAGGATGTTCGAGATGTCGATCTCGACGTAGTCGTACTTGTTCCAGTGCGCGGTGACGTTCATCGGCACGAAGAGCTTCTCGCCCTCGAGGATTTTCAGCAGTGACTGCTGCACGCCTTCGCCGCCGATGTCGCGCTGCGACGTGCCGGTGCGCGAGCCGCCGTTGCGTCGCGCGATCTTGTCGATCTCGTCGATGAACACGATGCCGTTCTCGGCCTGCTTCGCGTTCTGGTTCGTCGCGTAGAGCAACCGTCCGATCGCGACTTCGACGTCTTCGCCGTAGTAGCCGGCCTCGGTGAATGCGGTGGCGTCGTTGTACGCGAACGGCACTTCGAGGATTTTCGCGAGCGTCCGGGCGAGGTACGTCTTGCCGCTGCCGGACGGTCCGATCATCAGGATGTTCGACTTGCGGATCGAGACCTCGCCGCCGAACTTCAGATACTCGATGCGCTTGAGGTGGTTGTACGCCGCGATCGCGAGAACTTCTTTCGCGTGACGCTGCCCGACCACGTATTGATCGAGCTGCTCGAAGAGACGGCGAGGGGTGACGTGGAGAAAGCGATAGATCTCACGCTTTTCCTTCATCGTTTCGCCGAGTATACGGCCCGGACGCAAAATCTCTTGCACCTCCCTCCTCGCGCGCAGAATTTTTAGACATCCCGTCCGCGCGCCAAATCAACTAACTCATTTTGATCGAGCGATTTATGCGCTGCCACGTCATGGCGGCTCGCTTGAAGTCTATGCGCCGCGAAAGGAGGTGGTGCAGAGGAGATCGAAAGCGACGCGAAACGGAAGAACGACGGGCCGTGTGTGGAACACCCCGCAAAACAAATCAGCCAAACCAGCAGAAATCAAAACGACAACAGCAGCAGAAATCGAAAGGAGAAATGACCCATGCGGAAGTCCCTGCAAATCCTCTCTCTCACTCTGATCGTCCTCACCTTCGCCTCGGCCGCCTTCGCCGCCGACGCCGAACCCGCCGGCAACAACACCGCGCCCTCCGCGGGCGTCGTGAACATCAACACCGCCGATGCGGCGCAGCTCGCGCTGCTCCCGCGCGTCGGTGAGAAGGCCGCGGAACGCATCATCGCGTACCGCACCGAACACGGCCCGTTCAAGAAGACGTCGGAGCTGATGCAAGTGAAAGGCATCGGCGCCAAAACGTTCGAAAACCTCCAGTCCTACATCACGGTCGAAGGCCGCACCACGCTGACGGCCAAGGTCAAGAGTCCGCGCCAGCCGCGCGCGCCCAAGCCCACCGCCACGGCCGCGAACTAGCGGCCGCCCACCTCACCGCCCTCCACCCATCCCCAAGAGGGACCGTCGCCCGCGGCTTGGCGGCGGTCCCTTCCTTTTAGAAGGGCCGAGGGCAAAGGGCCGAGGGACGAGGGACGGAGCCACGAACTCCACACCTCGCGCGAACGTGCACCGGCCCTCCTCCGCCGCGCCCTCTCAACCCACGAGAACCCCCTCGGCCCTCGGCCCTCAGCCCTCGGCCCTTGAAAGGAGAACGTGTGTCCACCAAACCCAAACACACCGGCTACTCACTCGTCGAGATGCTCGTCAGCGTCGCGATCATCGGACTTTTCGTGCTCGTCGCGCTGCCCGCGTTTGGGAGCATTCAGCGCAAGTTCGCATTGCGCGCGGCGACGTCGGAACTGCGCTCGATCTTTCACACGGCGCGGATGCGTGCGATCGCGCAGGGGCGTCACGCGGGACTGAAATTCATTCGCGCGGGCAACGAGTGGAGCTTCGCGATGTACGACGACGGCGACGGCGATGGTCTTCGCAACGACGACATCGCGCGCAACATCGATCGTCTCGCGGAGCCACCGCGTCGCATCCTCGAAGAGTCCGCCGAAATCACCATCGGCGTCCTCGGCGTCACGATCAAAGATCCCGACGGCGAACCGCTCACGCCAAGCGATTCGCCCGTGCAGTTCGGCAACTCAAAACTCGCGTCGTTCTCACCGCTCGGCGAGTCGACGCCCGGCACGATCTACATCACTGATCGCGGCAAAGACATCTGGGCCGTGCGCGTCTACGGCGCGACCGCGAAGATTCGCGTGACGCGCTACGACCACGCGACGCGCAAGTGGGTGCAGCCGTGACGAGCGCGCTACGGAGTGACGGCGCGGCGCACGACGACGCGATCCGCCTCGTACGTCTGAATCGCGGAGACCGTGCTGCCGCGCAGCATCTCCTCCGTGAACGCGTCGGTGAGGATGCGGCCGTCCATGTCGCGGCCGACGGGGAGTCCGGCGGCGAAGAGCACGGTGGGCACGACGTCGCTGACGTGAGCCGCCTGTGGATTTTCGCGATGGGCGGCGATGGGCCCGACGACGAGCAGGAAGCCGTCGTCAGCTCCCGGATCTTCCCGCGAGAGTGCACGCCGGCCGAGCGCGAAGACATTCGCCGGGAGCTCCGGCGGAACCACCGCCGATGGCGAACAGATCACGATCACGTGATCGGGGTAAGTGCGCGCAACGTTCCCCAGGACGCGATCGATGCGCTGCGCGTACTGACGGAGCGCTTCGCCCTTCACCGTCCCACGTGCCGGCAGTTCGTTGAGGAAGATGTGCAGCGCGCGCTGCGCGGTGGTGAAGCCCTCGAGCGCGACGGCGCTGAACGCGTGATCGCCGTCGAGCGTCTGCATCGCGGCGAGGTCGGACGAGAGTCCCGCGAGGATCACCGGCTTCGCGCG
>DASVNL010000302.1:0-2570 GCA_036383875.1 Thermoanaerobaculia bacterium | reverse complement strand
CGCATCGCGACGACCTCCTCTCCCGCCAACCGCCAACCGCCAACCGCCAACTGAATCTAGAACTTCACGCAGTACGGATCATCCACCTCGCACTCCGCGAACTCGAACTGAATCGTCGTGTGCGCGATGCGGTACTCGTGCGCGAGCATCTCGTTCACTTCGTCGCGCAGGCGCGCGGTGTTGCGCAGAGGGACGTCGCCGACCATGAGGTGACACGACAGTGCGGGTCGCGATGGTCCGAGCGCCCAGATGTGCAGGTGATGCACGCCGTGGATGCCGTCGATGCGGCCGAGGCGTTGAATCACGTCGTCGAGATCGATGCCGTTGGGAACGCCCTCGAGCAGCAAGTTCACCGACTCGCGCAGCACGCCGTAGCTGCTCCAGAGAATCAACAGGCCGATGAAGATCGACACGACCGCGTCCCAGTGCGGCGCGCCGGTGATGCGGATCGCGATCGCGGCGACGATGATTCCGAGCGACGAGACCGCGTCGCCGATCATGTGCACGAATGCGCCGCGGATGTTCACGTCGTCGCGACTCTCGCGATGCAGCGACCACGCTGTGATCGCGTTGACCGTCAGCGCGATCGCAGCCATCACGAGCATCGCCTGTTGATCGACCGCGTGCGGTGAGCGCAGTCGTTCGTACGCTTCCTTGAACACGAAGACCGTGAACGTCACGAGCATCGCAGCGTTGATGAACGCCGCGAGGATGCCCGCGCGTTGATAGCCGAATGACTTCTCAGGCGTCGGCGCGCGGCGTTCGAGAATCACGGCCCCGAGGGCGATGAGCAGGGCGACGGCGTCGGTGAGGTTGTGCAGCGCGTCGCCGATCAGCGCGAGCGAGCCCGCCCAGATGCCGATCGTGATCTCCGCGACGACGACGAGCAGATTCGCCGCCGTCGCGATCGTCAGTTTGCGCGAGAGGTTGTGCGAATGCGCGTGATGATGCCCGTGCGCGTGCCCCATCGGCGCAAAGTATGACTACTGGCGCGTCGACTTTTCGACTTTCTTCGACTTCGCCGCGACCTGCTCCGCCATCGCGCCGCGCTGATCGCGCAGCTTCGCCGCAACGTCCGCGTCGGCCGTCGCGATGATCTGCGCCGCGAGGATGCCCGCGTTGCGCGCGCCGCCGATGGCTACGCTCGCGACGGGGATGCCCGGAGGCATCTGCACGATCGCGTACAGCGCGTCGACGCCGTTGAGCGCGCCGCTCGCGAGCGGAACGCCGATGACCGGTCGCGTTGTGAAGGATGCGACGACGCCCGGCAGATGCGCGGCCATGCCCGCACCCGCGATGAAGACCGCCGCGCCATTCGCTTCAGCGTCCGTGACCGCGCTCTTCGCGCGCTCGGGGCTGCGATGCGCGGACGCGACGAGAAACTCGTACTGCACGCCGAGCTCGTCGAGCGCGGCAGAAGCACCGGACATGACTTCCGCATCGGAGTCACTGCCCATGATGATGAGGACCCAGGGTTTGTTGTTCGCCATGCGGCGGGGAGTTTATGCGAAGGGGACCGCCGTCGTCTCGACGGCTGTCCCTCAGGCTTTGCGCGCGAGGGCGGCGTATCCGATGTCGGTGCGATAACGCGCACCTTCGAACCGCACTTTCGGCGCGGCCTCATACGCCTTCGCCAGCGCCTCGGACAAGGTCGCAGCGCGAGCGCACACACTGGCGACGCGGCCCGCTTGATTCACGAGGCGGCCGCCTTTTTTCACGACGCCCGCGTTGAACACGACCACCGACTCGTCCTCGATCGGATCGAAGACCACTTCCTGACCTTTCGGATGATCGTCGGGGTAGCCGTCGACGGCGATGACGATGCAGGCCGCGGCTTCCTTGCGAAAGTTCAGCGTTTTCATGTCGCCGAGGCTGCCGCGGGCGACCCGGACGCAGACGTCGGCGAGATCGTCGTCGAGGCGCATCATCTGCACCTGCGTCTCCGGATCGCCGAAGCGGCAGTTGTACTCGAGCACTTTCGGGCCGTTGGGGGTGAGCATCAGTCCGGCGTAGAGCACGCCCGTGTACGGACGTCCCTCCGTCGCCATCCCCTGAACGGTGGGGATCATGATCGACTTCATGATGTCCGCGGCGGTCTCGCCGCTCAGCACGACGGCAGGCGAGTGCGCGCCCATGCCGCCGGTGTTCGGACCTTCGTCGCCGTCGAACGCCTTCTTGTAGTCCTTCGCCGGTGCGAGGGGGAGCGACTTCTTCCCGTCCGTGATGACCATGAACGAGACTTCCTCGCCGGTGAGGAACTCCTCGACGAGGATGCGCGCCGCGGCATTGCCGAATCGCTTCTCCTCGAACACCGTCCGCAGGAACTCCTCCGCCTCCGCCTTCGCCTCGGCGATCACGACGCCCTTGCCGGCGGCGAGGCCGTCGACCTTCAGGACGGCCGGGTATCCGATCTCCTTGAGCGCGGCCTTTCCTTCGTCGATCGAATTGACTGTGAAGGAGTTAGCGGTCGGGATGTTGTACTTCCGCATGAACTCTTTGGAGAAGACCTTCGAGCCTTCGAGCTCCGCGGCGAGGCGGGTCGGGCCGAAGATCGCGAGTCCGCGTTTCTG
>DASVNL010000301.1:0-5904 GCA_036383875.1 Thermoanaerobaculia bacterium | reverse complement strand
AAACGATTCGTTCGATTCGACGAGCGTATCGCCGATGATCGGAACGCTGATGGTCTGCGTGGTGACGCCGGGTGCGAACGTGAGCGTGCCGCTCGTGTTCGCGTAATCGTTACCCGCGACCGCTGTTCCGTCCGACGTTGCGTAATTCACGGTCACCGTCGCGACTGTCGGGACGTTGAGCTGCACGGCGAACGTCATCGAAGTGCTGCCCGCGTTCCCTTCCGCCAGTGACGCGGGCGCGATCGAGATCGACGGCACGACCGGCGCGACGTCATCGTCGAGAATCGTGCCGTTCGCGCTCGCGGTGCCGAGCGTTGCGTTCGACGGCAACGTCAGCGTGACGGCGAACGATTCGTTCGATTCGACGAGCGTGTCGCCGATGATCGGAACGCTGATGTTCTGTGTGGTGACGCCGGGTGCGAACGTGAGCGTGCCGCTCGTGTTCGCGTAGTCGTTGCCCGCGATCGCGGTGCCGTTCGACGTCGCGTAATTCACCGTGACCGTCGCGACTGTCGGGACGTTGAGCTGCACGGCGAACGTCATCGACGTGCTGCCCGCGTTGCCTTCTGCCAGCGATGCGGGTGCGATCGAGATCGTGGGCACGACCGGCGCGACGTCGTCTTCGAGAATCGTCCCGGTGCCGCTCGCGATGCCGAGCGTCGCGTTCGACGGCGACGTCAGCGTGACGGCGAACGTCTCGTTCGATTCGACGAGCGTGTCGCCGATGACCGGCACCGTGACATTGAGTGTGGTGACGCCGGGCGAGAACGTCAGCGTGCCGTTCGTCGCGACGTAGTCTGTCCCTGCAGTCGCCGCTCCGTCGCCCGTCGCGTAGTCGACCGAGACGGTGTTGATCGTCGCGACGTCGAGCTGCACGGCGAACGTCATTAACGTCGTCCCGGCGTTGCTTTCAGCGAGCGACGCGTTGCCGATCGAGATCACCGGGACCGCGGGCGCGGCGTCGTCGTTGATCAGCGTGCCGGTGCCCTGCGCGTCGGAGATGCTGGCGTTCGTTGCGCCGAGGAGGTTGACGACGAAGGACTCGTTCGGCTCGAACGCCGTGTCCGTGTTGACGGCGATCGCGATCGTCTGCAGCACCTCGCCTGGCGCGAACGTGATCGTCCCGGCGCCCGCCGTGTAGTCGCTGGCATTCGCAGTTCCGTCGGCCGTCGCCCACTGCACAGTCACGGGCAGTGCGCTCGCCGCGTTCAGCGTGACCTCGAACTCGATGTCGAGCGCGCCGCCGGTGCCTTCGTCGATCGTGGCGTTCGCGATCGAAACGCTCGCCGCGCCGTCGTCGTTCGCGATCGTTGCGACGCCTTCGGCATCGATGACGATCGCGTTGCTCGCGTTGCCGAGCGTAACGACGAGCGTTTCGTCGGGCTCGATGATCGCGTCGCCTGAGACCATCACCGTGATCGACTGCGACGTGACCGCCGGCGCGAACGTCAGCGTGCCGCTGCCGGTCGCGTAGTCGCCGCTGCCCGCGGTGGCGGTGCCGTCGGCGGTGCTGTAGTCGACGGTCACCGTCGATGCACTTGCGTGCGAGAGATCGACGTCGAACGTGAACGCAACAGTGCCACTGTTCGTCTCGGCCGCCGTCACGTTGCCGATCGTGATGCGCGGTGCGCCGTCGTTGTCGATGATCGTCGCGATGCCGCCTGCGTCGCCGAGCGTCGCGCCGGCCGCACCCGACAGCGTGATCGCAAAGTCCTCCGTCGGCTCCGCGACGGCGTCGTCGCTGGTCGCGACCGTGATGAGCTTCGTCGTCTCGCCTGCCGCGAACGTCAGCGTGTTCGCTGCGGTCGTGTAGTCGTTCGTCGCGGTCGCGGTGAGATTGCTCGTCGCGTAGTTGACCGTCACCGGCAACGCCGACGCGGGCGCGAGCGTCACCGTGAATGTCGCGCCGACTCCTTCGACGACGGCGGGGTCGTTGATGCTCAGCGACGGCGTGCCGTCGTCATCGGCGATCGTGCCGCCGCCTTGCGCGTCGGCGAGCGTCGCGTTCGCGGGTGAGGCGAGATCGACGGTGAAGGTCTCGTTGTCTTCGACGAGCGCGTCGCCGTTGATGGTCACGGCGATCGACTTCGTGAGCTCACCCGGCGCGAACGTGACGATCCCGCTGGCTGCTTCGTAATCGACGCCCGCAGTCGCGGTGCCGCTCGCCGTCGACCAGTTCGCGGTGACGGTCGCGGTCGTGGGGCCGGAGAGCGTGACGGTGAAGAGCGCGGTCGATGTGCCCGCGTCGCCTTCGACGATCGCGACGTCGCCGATCGTGATCGCGGGCAGGCCGTCGTCGTTGACGATCGTGCCGGTCGCGCTGCCGTCGCCGATCGTGACCTCGACCGGATTCGACAGCGTGATCGTGAACGTCTCGTTCGTTTCGATGGACGTGTCGCCGACGAGTTGCGCGACGATGCTCTTCACGGTCTGCCCCGGCGCGAACGTGAGCGTCCCGGCGATCGCGGCGTAGTCGCTGGCCGCGGTCGCGGTGCCGTTGGACGTGACGTAGTCGACGGTGATCGGTTTCCCGCTCGCGGCGGAGAGCGTGACGTTGAACGGGAGCGACGTGCTGCCCGCATTGCCTTCGTTGATCGACGCATCTCCGATGGAGACCGACGGCGCGAGATCGTCATCGGTGATCTGCACCGTCGCGACGGATGGCGCGCCGAGATCGGCGTTGGTGGGAGTCGCGAGCGTCACGGTGAAGGTCTCGTCGATCTCGTCGAGGACGTCGGGAGCGATGGCGATGGTGATCGTTCGCGTGGTGTCGCTCGGCGAGAAGTTGACGACGCCGGAGGCCGCGGCGAAATCGGCCGCCGTCGCCGATCCCGCGCTCGTCGCCCAGTTGACGCTCGCGGCAACGCCGGTGCCGCCGACACGCACGATGGTCAGCGTGACGCTGCCCAACTCGGACGTGACGTAGCTCGCGCTCGCGAAGCGCATCTGCGGCGGCGTCCCGACGAGTTGCGCGTTGGAGAACTCGCTCGTGTCGCCGCCCGCGCTGGTCGCAGTCGCGCTGACGTACGTGCCGGCCGGCGCTCCGGCCGTCGTGATGTTGAATGCCGCGGTGCCGCCGGCGTTGGTCGTCACATTGACCGAGGTCACGAACGTCTCGCCTTCTCCGAATCCGCTCGGATCGGCGGCGGTGTTCGAGAAGATGCGGATGACGTACGCCGTCGACGGCGTGCTGCTCAGCGAGCCGCTGATGAACGTGACGCCGCCGGAGCGCATCGCCGACGAAATCACGGGCCGGTTCTGCAAACCGTTGCCGCCCGTGTCGGCGTCGTTGACGTCGTTCGCGTCGACGACGTTGATCGTCCCGAGGTCAATGCCGAGCGTGCCGTTGAGAAAGATCGCGTTCTCCGCGATTTCGGTCTGGCCGCCCTGCACGCGAACGCCCGACGCGCCGTTGTACGCAATGATGTTTTGATCGGCCGTTGCCGGTCCGCCGATGACGCCGGCGTTCTGGGAGCTCCAGACGATGCCCGAGCCGCCGTTGCCGGCAGCGCTGCCATCCGCGGTCACGCCGATGCGATTGCCGCGAATCGGCGAGGAGAGGGTGCTGGTCGCGAACGTGAGACCGTGTCCGGTGTTCGCCGCGACGATGTTGTTCTCGACGACATACTGCTTGGCGACGAGCGTCGCGCCGTTGCCGTTGTTGCCGCGCGGCGTGTTGCCGTCGATCGCGACGCCGACGTAGTTGTCGCTGAAGGTCAGCAGGTCCGTCTGCAGAAATCCGCTGGTGAGAAATCCGCCGCCACCGTTGCCGGAGATGATGTTGCGCCCCGCGACGGAGCCGCCGATCGTCACGTTCCCGAGCTGCAGGTCGGTGCGAATGGCACCGCTCGAATTCGCGACCTGCGTCATGCCGTCGGACGCGAGTCCGATGATGTTGCCTTGCAAGGTGAACGTGCTGAGCTTCGAGCCCGTGGGGCTGTCGTCGATCTCGATGCCCATGTCCGCGTTGCCGGAGATGACATTGCCGCCGCCGGTGGCGTCGCCGACGATGAGCGAGGAGCCGCCGAGATCGCGGATTTGCGCCCAGATGCCGTCGCCGTTGCCCATGTCGGTGACGCCGTCCGTGCCGACGCCGATGTGGCAGCGCTTAACCGTCACCGCCGAGCTGATCTGATACGTCCGGATGCCGGCGAGAGTGAACCGGCCGATCGCCAGTCCCTGGATGGTCACGTTGAGACCGGACATGGTCGCGAAGTCGAGTCCGGCCGTGACGGTGTTGGTGCCGTCGAGAAGGATGAACGGACCTGCGCCGATCCCGAGTTGCGTCGTGCCGTCGATGATCAGGCTCGACGCGACGGGCAGCGGCGAAGCCGGAGCGATCGTATGCGGCCCGGCGCCCGCGATGCCGAAGTTGATCGTGTCCGTGCCCGCGAGCGCGTTCGCCTCGTTGAGGGCCGCGCGCAACGTGCAGACGCCGCCCGACGTCGCGCAGGTGCCATTCCCCGCGGCCGCGTCGGCCGCGTCGCCGGTGTTGTTCACCGTGAACGTCGCCGCGTTCGCAGCGATCGAGCCGGCGCAAAGCAGTAGCAGAAGGACAAGTCGGCGCATTCGAGAACTCCTCCCACGACGGGATCGCAGGTTCCGGATCTAGCTACCACAAATGGTAACCGGCTGAGAGCGCTGGCGATCCACCCGCGTCGCGACGAACGCGCTACTCGAAGCGGAGCGCTTCGATGGGATCGAGCTTCGAGGCTTTGAAGGCGGGGTACCAGCCGAAACCGGTCCCGATCACCGAGCAGACGATCAGGCCTGTCAGCGCCCAGCCCCACGGGAAGACCATGGCGATGTCGAGCCAGAGGGCGACGCCGTTGCCGCCGAGAATGCCGAGGAGGATGCCGGCGAGACCGCCGAGCTCGGAGAGGACGATGGCTTCGAGGAGGAACTGTTTGACGATGTCGTCGCGTCGCGCGCCGATCGCTTTGCGCACGCCGATCTCGCGCGTTCGCTCCGTCACGCTGACCAGCATGATGTTCATGATGCCGATGCCCGCGGCGAGGAGCGCGATCACGCTGACGACGAACGCGCCGATGCGGATCGTGCCGGCGATCTGTCCGAATGCCGAGACGAGCGTGTCGTTCGAGTAGACCTCGAAGTCGTTCGGCTTGCCGAGCTTCAGTCCGCGTGCGGCGCGCATTGCGCCGATCGCCTTGTCGAGCGTTGCGTTATACGTGTCCTGCGACGTCGACTGCACGGCGATGTTGACGGTGCGATTCGAGCGGCCGAAGTCGCCGAGGAAGCGCGTGATCGGGACGATGACCGTGCGGTCCTGATTCTGGCCGAACGACGAGCCTTTCTCGCCGAACACGCCGATGATCTGGTACGGCTTCTCGTTGACCTTGATGAACTTCCCGATCGGCGACTCGTTCGCGAACAGCTTCTTCTGAATGTCCGAGCCGACCACCGTCACGGGTCGAGCAAACACGACGTCTTCGGGCGAAATGTTGCGTCCGTAGCCGAGCGTGTAGCTGTTCGCGACGACGAAGTGTTCGTTCGTCCCGACGAGCGTGAGTCCCTGCAGTTTCTGCCGGCCGTAGCTCGCGGCCTTGCCGCCGTCGAAGATCTTGAAGCAGATCGCGTTCGCCTCGCCGCCCATGAGCCGCTCGAACTCGCGTGCTTCCTCGAGCGTGATGTTGCGGCGATTGGCGAGATCGTCGTTGTCGTTCGAGCTCATCGTCGGGTACTTCGCGAGCTGGAAGATGTTGCTGCCGAGAAAACTGAGGCCGCCTTCGATCGACGACTGGATCACGCTCAGCGCGGTCATCACGCCGATGACGGAGAACACGCCGATCGTGACGCCGAGGATGGTCAGGATCGAGCGCAGCTTGTTCGTGCGCAGCGCGGTGAGGGACAGCCGGAAGATCTCGGAGAAAGGCATGTTGGCTC
>DASVNL010000300.1:0-2688 GCA_036383875.1 Thermoanaerobaculia bacterium | reverse complement strand
CCGAAGGAGACGATGTCGCGCGAAAGGCCTGGAAATTTGACCTTCTTCAGCGCGTCAAGTACCTGCTCCTGTGTTGCCATGTGCTCTCTCCTGTTGAAGCCATCGTTCGTACGACTCTTGGATGATCGGGACGGCTTCGTCGGAGGAGCCGACGACCTTGATCACATCGAAGTCGGACGGACTGACGAGGCCGCGCTCGAGCATCGTCGAGCGGATCCAGTCGATCAATCCGGGCCACATTGTACCGACGAGGATCAGCGGATGCTCTTTCATGTGCTTGACCTGCAGAAGCTGCCAGACCATGAAGAGCTCGAGCGCCGTGCCAACGCCGCCGGGCATGACGATGAATGCGGAGGAGAGCCGGATGAAGTGATGGAGTCGCGAGAAGAAGGTGCGGTGCCGAAAAACCTTGTCGACGAACGGATTCGCGGCCTCTTCGGTCGGCAGGTGAATGGCCAGTCCGAACGAGCGCGCATGGCTTTCCGTCTGCCCTTCCCGCGCTCCGGCATTCGCGGCTTCCATCAGTCCGGGACCACCGCCCGTGACGATGTCCACACCGAGCCGCGCCAGATCGCTGGAGAGTTTCTTCACTTCCTCGTAGATCGGATCGCCGTGACGGATGCGCGAGCTGCCGAAGATCGAAACGCGGTAGTGCTCGACGCGCTCCGGCTGAATCTGATCGAGGTCGTTGATCGTGTCCCAGAGCTGGTAGATGGCCTTGTCGAGGATGTGCGTCGGATCCGCGGACGGAACCTTCTTCGCCGACTGCGCGTTGCGCAGTTGCTCGAGCTCGGGAGTCGTGGTGGTGCGTGATGCTCGGTCGTCAGCCATGCTCGTGATCGCCAGCGAGGAGGATGCCACCAAAGTGTTGTCGGTTGCCGGTTGTCGGTTGTCGGGAGACCGCCACCAGCCACGAGGTCGTTCGGCAGTTCCCCCGACAACCGGCAACTGACAACCGACAACGGCTACTTACTCGTGATCCAGACCTCACTCGAAAACTCCTTCAGCTTCGACTCCGCGGCGCGCGCCTCCGCCTCCGAATTGAACTTCACACGCACGCGGTAGATCGGCCCCTTGTCGCTGGCGCCGCGCTCGACGTACGCGCTGTTGAAGCCTTTGTTGATCAATCGGACGGCGAGTGTCTCGGCGGTTTTCTGATCGCCGGTGGAGAGAAGCTGTGCGTACGTCGTGACGCGCGTCGCCGGCGCGGTGACCGGAACCTGCGTTGCGGCAGGTGTCGGTGCGGGTGCAGTGGTCGCAGTCGCAGGAGCCTCGGTCGTCGCCGCGGCCGGAGCCTCTTCGACGATCGCGGGCGCTTCCGTCGTTTCCGTCGCGGTGGCGGTCGACGCAGTCGCGGCAGGCTCGTTCGCTTCAAAGTCGTCGTTCGCGACGCCGAGCTCCACGATCTCGCCCGCCGGCTTGCGCGTGCCGGAAGCCATGCTTGCCTCGGTCACGACGGGCGTTGCTTTCTGGACGACCAGACGGTCATCGGCCTGCCCTTTTCCGATCATCAGACCGAACGCGAAGGCGGCGGCGAGGGACAGCAGAAGGAGGACGAAGGCGACGAAGGCCTGTCCTGCAGTGAGTGAAATCTCGTAATGAGACTGATCGTCGGCTACGTGCTGTTCTTCCATCCGTCCATCCTCCCGGAACATCACCTGGCCTGTTGCTGCGGGGCGGCCGCGTTCCAGTTTGTGTGATACACGACGCCATTGTCAAAGTAGATCGCCGAGGCGCCGCCGTCGGCTTTCGGATAAATCCAGACTGAATAGACGCGATTTTTCTGGACGACCTGCTTGATCCAGTCCTCGCGCGGCAGTCCGACGATCCTGCGGACTTCCTCTTCCTTCATCCCCTGCTTGACCGTCGCGAACGCGCTCATCGGCACGTAGCGCTTCGCTTCCGCGGCGGCGATGCGCGCCAACGCGTCGGCATTGTTCGGCTCGAGCGCGAGCGCGTCGCGATAGAGGGAAATGCCTTTGTCGTAGCGCGCGAGGATGCCGACGTACTCATCCCCGAGAATGATTTTCTCGCGGGCGAGCAGCGAGGCGGCGCGCGGGTCGCCGGTGCGCTCGTGATATTCGCGGACCTTGTCGACGAACAGCACGTACGTCGGCTCGAGCTTCTTGTGATTGTCGAGCAGCGTCTCGATCTGCTCTTTACGCGATGCGCTGCCGAGCGGCTTCTTCTGGGCGTCGCGCAGAGTGATGATCCACTGGTAGTCCGCCATCAGCAGACTCCACTCGCGATCGTTCGGACCTTTCGCAGGTCCGGCGGGCGCGGCGCAGGCGCCGGCGAGCAACGACGCGACGAGCGCGACAATGAGAAAAAAGACTGGACGTTTCGACATGCGCTGGTTGTGAAGAACGGTCGTCAACGCTTCACCGATTCCGCCATGCGCATCGCATCGGCCTCAGCCGCCGGGCCGAATTCGGCGCGAATCTCGTAAATCCAGCCGTACAGCAACTCGGTCAGCACGCGATGCACGACCGAGCCGTGGTCGCGCGATCCGGACGCGTAGAGGTTGTTGAGCAACTGGTCGAAATCGACGCGCCCTTCGTTGACGAAGTTCATCCCCGAGAGGTACGGCAGCGTTTCGGGCGAGAGGTGCAGGATCACGCGATCGGTGAAGTCGTACACGTGATCGCCGATGCGCTGAAAGACGAGCGCGAAGACCTGCTGGAAGAC
>DASVNL010000299.1:0-4656 GCA_036383875.1 Thermoanaerobaculia bacterium | reverse complement strand
TCACTACTTCTTGGCAGCCGCGGCCTTCCGTTTGTCGCGGAAGTACTGCCGCTGATACTTCTCGACGTTCGCCGAATGCTCCGCGAGATTGGTCGCGAAGACGTGCGATCCGTCGTTGCGCGCGACGAAGTACAAGTACGGTGATTTCGCCGGCGCGGCAGCCGCGCGAAGCGATGCAAGTCCGGGATTCGCGATCGGTCCGGGAGGGAGTCCCGGTTTGCGATACGTGTTGTACGGCGAGTCGATTTGCAGATCGGCTTTGCGGATGTTGCCGTCCCAGCGATTTGCGAGTTTCAGCGCGTAGATGACGGTCGGATCGGCGCCGAGGAGCATACGTTTCTGCACGCGGTTCATGTAGACCGACGCCACGATCGGCCGCTCCTGCGCAAGCTGTGCCTCGGTCTCGACGATTGACGCGAGCGTCACGGTCTGATGCGGATCGAGGCCGGTCGTGATGTAGGCGATCTCGCTGCCCCAGTGCTTGCGGAAGTTGTCGACCATCGCGCGGACGATCGTCTTCGCGGGCGTGCCGGGATCGAACTTGTACGTGTCGGGGAAGAGGTAGCCTTCGAGCGAGTCGGCCTGCGGCGCGATGTCGCGAATCAGATCGGCGTCGCCGGTCTCGCGTTTCCAGTCGTTCTCGCTGCCGAGTCCTTCGTCCGAGAACAGCTTGCCGATCGCGAATCGATCGAGGCCTTCGCGCACGGTGATGGTCTTGAGGATCACGTCGCCGCGCACGAGCTTGTCGATCACGTCGACGGCGGAGACGGGGCGGTCGAATTCGTACACGCCGGCCTTGAGCGAGTCGCGGCCGCGGAAGAGTTTCATGTAGACGAGCGGGATCCACTCGTCGCGCAGGACGCCGTCCTTCTGGAGCTGCTGCAGGATCGCGTTGGTGCGCTGGCCGCGGCGGACTTCGGTGCGCTGCTTCGCCGCCGTCCAGTTCTTGTAAGGCGTCCGCATCGCGCGCCAGAAGAACCAGCCTGCGCCGATGCCGAGGAGCACGGCGAAGATGGCGATGGTGAACAGCGACTGCAGAAACTTGCGGCAGCCCTTCCTCGACTTACTGCGTGCGATGGTGTCCTCCGTCCTCGGTCGTCGTCGCGTGATCCAGGTATGACTGCAGGATCACCGCGGCGGCGTACATGTCGATGTCTTTCTGGGCGTCGCGGCGATTGCGCCGCGTGGCTCGGAGCCGCTCTGCGGCTTCGACCGTGGAGAGACTCTCGTCCCAGAGCAGCACCTCTTTGCAGGTTCGCTGCCTCAGCTCGTCTGCGAAGTCGCGGAACTTCTGTTCGGATGCGGAAGCGTGCGTCCGTCGCGGAATCCCGACGACGAACGACGACGCCTCCAGCTCTCGGGCGAGATTCTCGAGCTTCGCGATGATGTCGCCTTCATTGCGCATCACCGAATGGGGCGTGGCCATGATGCCGGAGTCGCTGACGGCGATGCCGATCCTGCGCGAGCCGAGATCGATTCCGATGATCACGCGGGGATTGTATTCGGTTGGCGGGAGCTGGTTCGTGGTGGATGGGGGCCTCCCGCCAACCGCCAACTGTCAACCGCCAACTCGTGGCGAACCATCTCCACTACAATCCCCGCGAGCGTTCATGAAAAACTTCAATCTCGACGCCATTCTCGAGGCGATGCTCAAGGTGTCGGATCGCGTCTCCGACCTCAACTTCTCCGTTGGGCGCCCGCCGCAGGTCGAGGTGGATGGGCAGCTGGTGCCGGTCAACTTTCCGGGACTGCCTCGCCTCACGCCGTTTCAGACCGAGATGATCGCGATGCACATGCTGCGCGGCGATCGCGAGCTGACGCGCACGCTGATCGCGAACGGCTCGGTCGATCTCTCGTACTCGATCCCGCGCAAGACGCGTTTCCGCGTGAACATCTTCGCGCAACGCGGCACGTACGCGATCGTGTTGCGCGTCATTCCGGAAGGCGTGCCGACGCTGGAGATGCTCAAGCTCCCGGCGGAGCTGCACAACATCCCGAAGCTGAAGAACGGCATCGTGCTCGTCACCGGCCCAACCGGTTCGGGAAAGTCGACGACCCTCGCGGCGCTCATCAACGAGATCAATCAGAACTACGCGTACCACATCATCACGATCGAAGATCCGGTCGAGTACATGCACAAACACGTGCGCTCGACGGTCAATCAGCGCGAGATCGGCGCGGACACGAAGACCTTCTCGCTCGCGTTGCGCGCGGCGTTGCGCCAGGCGCCGAAGGTCATCCTCATCGGCGAGATGCGCGACGTCGAGACGATCGAGATCGCGATGGAGGCGGCGGAGACGGGGCATCTCGTCCTCTCGACCCTGCACACCATCGACGCGGCGAAGACCGTCGATCGCATCGTCGGCGTGTTCCCCAAAGATCAGGAGCCGCAGATCCGCACGCGGCTCTCGCAGTCCTTCCGCTACATCATTTCGCAGCGCCTCCTGCCGAAGATCGGCGGCGGTCGCATCGCAGCGCTGGAGATCCTGAAAACGTCGATGCGCACGCGCGACTACGTCGTGCGCGGCGAAGTCGAGGGACGGTCCCTAACCGATGCGATGCACGACGGCAGCGTCGACGGCATGCAGACGTTCGACGACGAGATCGAGAAGCTGTGGAAGGAAGGCGTGATCAGCAAGGAGACCGCGCTGGCCTACGCAACGAATCCGACCAACCTCGCGCTGCGTGTGACCGACGACGGCCCGCAGACGTCGAGCGGCGAGACCGACTCGATGCTGTCGATGCTGGAGTAACGATGAAGATCACCTGCACGAATTGCCAGAAAGCGCTGTCGATCGACGAGACCAAGCTGCCCATGCGCGAGGTCTCGTTTCCATGCCCCGTGTGCAAGGCGAAGCTGTCCGTCGATCGCCGCGAGCTCGAAGGACAAACCAGCAGCGCGCCTGCTCCTGCACCTGCGCCGTCGCAACACGCGTCGCACGACGACGAAGACGATCACGCGAACGAGTTCGGCGAGAAGGCGTTGATCGTCGGGAAGGATGATCCGCAACTGCGTCAGGTGTCGAAGCTGATCGGCTACCTGCCGGTCTTTCACGCCGATCCAGCAGCGGCGCGCGAGTACTACATGCAGGAGTTTCCGCACGTCGTGTTCATCCATCCGCCGCAGCTCACCGCGCCGCCGATGGACGCGCTCGCGCCGATCATCTCGCTCGCGCCGGTGGATCGCCGGAAGTCGTTCCTTATCCTGATCGCGGACAACCTGCGCACGTTCGACGGCAACGCCGCATTCCTCTACGGCGTCAACCTCGTCGTCGCGACGAAAGACCTCGGGCAGTTCACCGAGATCTTTCGCGAGGCGCACACCGCGCACGAGCGGATGTACGCGAGCGTCAACGCCGTGCAGCGCGAGAAGCAGCTCGCCTGAAACTGAAAACGGACGCCTGAAGCGTCCGTTTCGAATCGGCGAGTGTCGCTCCGCCTTACTGCGACTGCACGCCTTCCGGATACTGCACGAACGTTCCCTCGGCGAAGATGATGTCGCAGTCGTAGTCGTTCGTGGTCACGATGACGCTCGTGTTGTCCGCGCTCGGGACGCGATCGGCGCCGTACGAACGCAGCGAGTAACTGTCGGTGGTCATGCCGATGCGGAACTCCATGTTCCAGCCGTCGTACTGCGGAACGTGTTTCATGTACGTCGGCTGGAGGCTGCCGAGCAGCGTGCCGATCAACCCGGTGGCGTTCGGCCACGTGTTGCCTGCCGCGTTGTACTGATTCAGATCCGTCGCGCGTGACTCCCACGCGGTACCGACGTTGCGCATGTCAGCCATGGTTCGCTTCTGTCGCGCCCGCTGCATCGCGCCCAGCAGATTCGGGATTGCAATCGCTGCCAGTATCCCGATGATCGCGACGACGATCAGCAGCTCGATCAAAGTGAACCCTCTGAGACTCCTCTTCATGGAACCTCCTCTTCTCGGGTTTCCCCAAGCGCAATCGACGTACCACTTGACGGCAATTTGTAAGTGCCGCGAAATGAATGAGTTGTGCTGAAGGGGCGTTGCTGGCGCCCTGGATTTGGACGTTAATTATGCGCCGGGCTGACAAGGATTGTCAGCCAAAAAGAGGAAGGCGACAGTTTGTCGATGTGAGAAAAAAAAACGGGCGCCGAGGGGGCGCCCGTTTCGAGAACCGGTCGTGGGCCGGTGTGCAAACTACTGGGACTGCACGCCTTCCGGATAGACCATGAACGTCCCTTCCGAGAAGAGGATGTCGCAGTCGAAGTCATTCGTCGTGCCCGGGGTGTTGGTGTTGCCCGACTGCTCGAACACTCTGTTGGCACCAGCCGACAGGATCGAGTAGCTGCTCGTGCTGACGCCGACGTTGAAGACCGTGCTCCAGCCGTCATAGACCGGAACGCGCTTGATGTAGGTCGGCTGGAGGGAGCCGCCAATCGTCGTGGTGATCGGGGTGTTCGCTGCCGGCCAGGTGAGACCCGCGGCGTTGTACTGGTTGAGATCCGTTGCACGGGCTTCCCACGCAGTCGCGATGCTGCGCATGTCCGCCATGGTGCGTTTCTGACGCGAACGCTGCATTGCGGTCAGCAGGTTCGGGATGGCGATGGCTGCCAGGATGCCGATGATCGCCACGACGATCAGCAGCTCAATGAGGGTGAAACCTTTCTGCTTCCTTTTCATTAAA
>DASVNL010000298.1:0-3639 GCA_036383875.1 Thermoanaerobaculia bacterium | reverse complement strand
TGTGACCACGCACAGCATCAGCGCGACGACGAGCTTCATTCCACGCCTTTCCCCTGCGTGACGCGATAGGTTTTGTTCGCGGCGAGACCGCGCAGCGTTTGCTTGTCGCCGTTCGGCCAGACGATGGTGACGTCGGCTTTGGTGTCGCTGCCGAGGCCGATGTGCTGTTCTTTCGGGTGCACGGAGAGATAGCCGATCGTGCTGAACACCTCGCGCCACATGTTCTTCTGCGTCGCGGTGTCGACGGTGATCTTCGCGCCGATCGCATCGCGCGTGACGCCCTTCGCCGGATCGCCGATGAGGCGCAGCTTGATCCAGCGATTGCCATTCTTCTCGCTGTTGTTGCGATACGCCAGCGCGGACGAGTTGAAGTTGTTGACGACCATGTCGAGATCGCCGTCCGCATCGGAGTCGAGATACGCGACGCTGCGCGCGTTGCCCGCGGGATCGGCGCCGCTCTGCGTCGTCTCTTCGTGCAGCGAGCCGTTGGTGTTCACGAAGAACACCGGCACTTCCTTCTCCGCGACCGGCAATACCGCGTTGCTCGGCTTGCCGGAAGGATCGGTGAGATACGGATTCACGCTCGAGTAGACGGCGTATTCGTTCATGCCGTTGACGACATACAGATCGTCGTCGCCGTCATTGTCGAAGTCGAAAAAGTCAGCATCCCATGCCCACCCCGTCGACTGCATGCCGCGACCGACGGCCTTCGACTGATCGTATGCAGTCCCATTCGAGACCCACATGTCGTTCGCCTCGACGACGCGCATGTTGGCCATCTTCGCGGGATTGAATTTCATGCGCGTCTTCGTGTCGGGCAGGACGTACTTCTCATCTTTGTCCATCGTCACGATGTTCGAGATGTAGACGTCGGGCTTGCCGTCGCGATTGAGATCCGTGATGCCGACGTTCATCGTGTAACTCGGCTTGTCGGTGCCGATCTTCGTCGAGACGTCTTCGAACTTGCCGTTGCCCAGATTGCGATACCAGGCGTTGGTGCCGAAGTCGTTGCCGCAGATGAGGTCTTCCCAGCCGTCGCCGTCGAAGTCGAGATGGCCGACGGACTGCGCCCAGCCGGTGTTCTCGACGCCGCTGCCCGCGCTCACGTCTTCGAAAACGAAGCCGCCCTTGTTGCGAAACAGCTTGTCCGGCAGCGCGTTGCTGTTGCGTCGAGAGAGCGTCGGCAGTTCGCCGTGCACGTAGTCGCCGAAGTAGCCGACGTAGAGATCGAGGAGACCGTCGCGATCGAAATCGAACGCAGTGGCCGGTCCGCCGACGAGTCCTTTGCCGCCGAGGTTCGACTTCGAGGTGACGTCTTCGAATTTGGCGTTGCCGGTGTTGCGATAGAGACGATGGTCGTCGTCGACGTACGTGATCAGCACGTCCTGCAAGCCGTCGTTGTCGAAGTCGGCGACGATCGGCTGGCGCGGCTCGCCCGGACGTCCATCGGGCCGCTTCCATCCGAGTCCCGCGGCTTCGGTCGCGTCGGCGAAGTTGCCTTTGCCGTCATTGAGGAACAGCGCGTTGCCCGCGCCGCTCAGCGCGAGCACGTCCATGTCGCCGTCGTTGTCGATGTCTTCCGCAGCGATGCCCGATCCGCCGAACGTCGGCGGGACCGCGAGTCGCACGGTGTTGCCCTCGGTGACCGTGTAGCCGCGAATGAATCGCGCGAGCCAGTCGGACAATCGATGCTCGAAGTGCATGCCGCTCGCTGCGGTGACGTCAGTGAAGTACTTGCCCGCAACTGCCGATTTCTTCTCCGGCGCCGACGCGATGACGGCCTTCGCTTTCTTCACCGGCGGTGCGGCTGCGTGCTTGTCGAGGAGTTTCTGGATGCGCTGCAGTGACTTCGTCAGATGCGCGCTCTCGAGCCGCTCTTTCCCTTCTTCCGACGCAACGAATCCCGCGACGCGCAACGTGAGCACGCCCATCTGCGCCGCGCCTTCAGTGAGCAACTCCGCAGCGAACGGATCGGGCTCGAGGGTGCCTTTGTACTTCGCGTCGTTCAGCACTTCGTTGAGATAGACCCAGTGCATGCCGGGATCGCGGAATGAGTCGAGGTCGTACGCCTCGATGACGATGCGCTCGTTCTTCGCGAGTCGCGGGAAGTAGATGATGTCCTCGTACTGATTGGCTTCGTGCGGCTGATAGATCTGCAGCGCGGCGTGGACGTCTTCGACGCGAATCAGCGGATGGCCGCTCTTCTTCGCCTGCTTCTCCGCCTCGAGCATGACGTCGCCCATCCACGCGACCATCACTTCAGTGAACTGGTCCTTGAAGCGCTTTCCCTCCTCCGGATCTTCGGGCCAGAGGTGACGCGCCATGTAGACCTGCAGGTTGCGCAGAAAGACGGGCATCGCGAGGTTGTTGTACGCCTCGAACGCCGCGAGCTTCTCGCCGACGATGGCCTTGATCGTCGCGAACTTCTCCGCCGTCGCGACGGCTTTTCCCGGCTTGGCGACCGGCGACGTTCCCGCGACGGATTTCCACGCGGCCTTGAACACATCGGGCGTGAGGCGATCTTTGTTCTGCTTGCGCGCCTCTTTATCCGCACGCTGCAGCGCGGCGAGGGTCACGAGGTCGATCGATTCTTTGAAGAGCTCGACGGATTCATTGCGCAGCGGCAGGAGCTTCGCGTTGGGATCGAGGAGCGCGTCCTGCTGCACGCCGAGGACTGCGCGCAACGCGTAGGCGACGCTGCCGTACTGGCGCCGGTCGCGCGCGGTGATCGGCGTATCGCGCACGGTGAAGGAGCCGTCGGCGTTGAGGCTGTACGGCACGGCGGCTTGCAGGACGGGACGAAGGACGTCCGGCGTGATCTCCGTCCGTCCGGCCGCCGCAGCGTTCGCACTCGCCTTCTCCCACGCATTGCGAATGAAGGCTTTCTGCAACGCGATCTTCTCGAAGCGCGTCTCCGCCTCGAGCGGCGTGCCGTAGATGAAGTCTTCGAGCCGGCTCGCAGTGGCGTAGCACTTCGGATCGCGCACCGACTCCAGCTCGCCGATTTCCTCGATGATGGTCGGCACCTGCGCGACGAGCGGGAACGAAAGCAGACAGAGCAGCAGCAACGACTTGCGGGCCATGAACGATCTCCTCGATTGCCGAGGAGTTTAGCGCGTTACCGCGGCTGTCCGAATGTGATCCAGAAGCGATTGAGGTCGCGGATGATGAGCTCGCGCGTGCCGTAGAACGTGTCGTGCAGGTCTTCGACGATTTCGACGCGATCTTTGATCC
The DNA here is from genome assembly GCA_036383875.1 of Thermoanaerobaculia bacterium. Lineage (GTDB taxonomy): Bacteria > Acidobacteriota > Thermoanaerobaculia > Gp7-AA8 > Gp7-AA8 > QHVT01. The sequence goes on along the minus strand of DASVNL010000298.1, from coordinate 405 downwards.
GCGCGTGAAGCGAGTCGAGGTCGTCGACGTGAACGTAGAGGTCGACCTCGCGGCGATGGGCGTCGCTCGTACGCCCACCTTCGTTGAGCATGATCTCCGTCGCGCCAAACGTCAGCAGCGCCCAACTCATCTCGTCACCGTCAGAGTGCGTGCGCTGCACGGTAAAACCGAGGCTCTCGTACCACGCCGCGGTCGCGCGGACGTCGGGGACGTGGAGCATCGGGACGACTCTGTTCATTTCATCGGCGTCGCTTCGCGGGGCACGTACATCTGATTCGGCTCGCCCTTCTCCCACGGCTTGTACGACAGGGCGAAGGGGATGCGCTCGCCGATCGGCGGGTGCGTGTAGCGCCAGTACTTGATGAACGGGTGCGGGTTCGGATCGCGCTTCGAATCCTCGGCGAA
>DASVNL010000297.1:0-10887 GCA_036383875.1 Thermoanaerobaculia bacterium | reverse complement strand
GATGAAAGCACGGCCGGTGTCTCCATCGCCAGCGCCTCGAGCACGGCGTTGCCGAAGTTCTCCGACGTCGACATGAGCACGAACAGCGTCGCGCGTGCGAGCAGCTCGTTCTTCGCGACGCCGTAGACCGGTCCGGGGAACGCGACACGATTCGCAACGCCGAGGGACTCGGCGAGCGAGCGCAGTTTCGGCGTGAGCGATTCCTCATCGTTGCCCGCGATGACGAAGCGTGTATCGGGCAGCGAGGGAAGCGCCTCGATCACGCGCTCCAGGCCTTTCTTCCAGTTGATGCGGCCAAGGAAGAGCAGCGTGCGTGCGTCGCGCTCGACGTTAGGGCGCGGCTCGACGTCGATGCCGTTCGGGATGATGAGCGGCGACGGCAGCGGCAACGCGCCGACGCGTTTCGCGTCCTCGTACTCGAGCGGCGCGGTGAAGTGAATCGCGGACGCGTTCGCGAATCCGCGCCTCTCAAAGACGCGCAGCCACGCCGATTTCACGACGCGGCTCTTTTGCGCGATCAGCTCGGGGACCAGCATGCCGCGCGGCGAGATGACAAACGGAACGTGTGCGCGATGCGCGGCGCGCGCGGTCGCGATGCCGGGCCAGAGATAGACCGCGTGGCTGTGCACGACGTCGTACTGCGCGACCTCCGCACGGAGGGCGTTGCGCATCGCCGGAGACCAGTAGAGACGGGGAAACGGAGAGGGGTAGTAGCGGACTTGCACACCGTCGACGTCGACCGGCGTCGCGATCGGAACATCGAGCGTGCCGTCGCCGTCGACGTTCGTCGTGAAGACGTCGACGTCGTGGCCGCGCGCTGCCAGCGACTTGCAGAGTCCGTGAACGGCGACGATCGGCCCGCCGTACCGTCGCGCCGGGAAGTAAGTCGGAACGACGTGCAGGATCTTCACGCGGTGGCGGGAGTGAGCGTTGTCGCGGGCGCGGGTTCGGCGGGCGTCTTCTCGGTCTTGGGCAGACGCTCGTCGAGCGCTGCGGTGGCGAAGAGACAGCCGATGAAGAAGCCGAACGTGAGTGCGAGCACGGCGTCACTGTACGCCTGCGCGGACGCGATGAATGATCCGCCGTTGGCGGCGACGAGTCCGAAGAGCGTGACGCGGACGAACTGCGACGAGCCGGGGACGTCGGGGATGCTCGTGAGTCGCATGAGCATGCGGAAGACGATGATGCCGAGGACGATGAGCGCGATGATGCCCGGCAGTCCGACTTCGGCGGCGAGCTTGCCGAGTCCGCCTTCCTGCCAGCCGAGGTTCTTCGCACCGAGGAGATGGTGGACGCCTTGCGTTGCGGAGCCGAGGCCTGCGCCCATGAGTCCGTACTGCTGGAACGTTTCGAGCGCGCCACCTTCAAAGCGCTGTTTGATTTCGTTCTGCGACGCGACTGCGCCGCGCGCGTAGACGCTCGTCGTTTCGCCGGCGGCGAGATTGCGCACGATGGCGTAGAGCGCGAGCAGCACGACGACCAGCGCGAAGATCTCGGCGGTGCGCACGCGTCGCGCGTAACGCCAGAGGAACGCGAGCACGAACACGACGACGAAGTAGATCGCCTTGCGCCGTCCGGCGAGCATGCAGTTGATGAAGCCCCACATCGCGAGGCCGCCCCAGAGGATCGTCGGCTTGCCGAGTCCGGCGCGCAGGGCCATGGCGATGCCGATCGACGTGAGCGTCGCGGCGTGCAAAGCCATGATGTCGGGACCGCGGTAGATGCCGGAGAGGAGGCGGATCTGGATGCCGGGGAGGTGGCGGATGTAGTCGCCGGTGAACGCGACCATGCCGAGAATCGGCGACTCGACGCGGAAGTACTCGGCCATCGTGCCGATGAGCGCGACGGCGGTGACGGCCGCGTAGATCTTGAAGAATCGCATCATCCACTCTTCGCGCTGCAGCCAGGCGTATCCGAGGAGCGCGGCGATGAGTGGGACGAAGTAGGTGAAGAGACTGATGAGCGGCACGCGCCAGTTCGCGACGCCGAACGTGAACACACCGTTCAGCGCGGAGAGAAACAACAGCGCGATGAACGCGATCACGACGGTGTAGATGTTCCCGAACCGCCGTCCGAAGTCACCGAGCTCCGCGACGATCGCGTGCCGCGCGGAGAAGACGACCGCGGCGTACAGAAGCACGACGAGAAACGAGATCCACACCGGCGCCCCCGGCGTGAGCTTCCGCACCGGATCCTGCATCGCCCCCGCAATCGACACGAGGAGCCACCCCCGCCGCCAATCCACAAGTGCGTAGGCGCAAGCAGGTCCGAGGAAGGCGAGAAAGAGAGCGAGAGCGACCATGGGTCCGTGGTTTGGAACGCTTTACGGCTGTCGGGTTAATTCCGTGTCGATACGAGTGATGAATGATGAGCGATGAGTGATGAGCCTTGTCGCGAGATTTCGGCGGCATCGAGATGACCGTGCAAACCCACGGCAAGGTTCATCACTCATCATTCATCACTCGTCTTCACGCAGAGCACCAATCAATCCTCTCACTTCGCCCACCAACTTCCCAGGCACCGTCCACGGGTGCGTCAGATGAAAGCGCGTCAGGACATTCTTGCGTAAACGCAGGGCGACGTAGCGCCAGAAGTTGGGGACGTGGCGTCTTGCGAAGGTGTAGTCGCCGATGGAGTGGGCGGGGGAGGGGCTGGTGCGGTGGTCGCCCCACATGCGGACGCCACCGCCCGGCGACTTGAGATGTCGGATCGACGCGGCGGGTTCGTAGCGGATGCGGCCGCCGGCGGCGATGAGGCGCAACGCGAAGTCCGTTTCGAAGCGATACGCGACCGCGGTGTAGCGCTCGTCGAAGCCGCCGATGGCGAGCGCGCGTTCGCGGTTTACGCAGAGATTGCCGGCCATCACGTTCTGCACGTACGCCGGCGCGTCGTGATTGAAGCGAAACTCGAGATCGCGGATGAAGCCGCGGCGCAGGGTCTCGTCGTCGAAGTGCTCCGGCGATTCGCCCGGTTGCAGCACCTGGCCGACGATCGCCGTCGCGCCAGTTTGCTGGATCGCGTGAGTGTGCGCGGCGACGAGCTTCGCGTCCGGGATGATGTCGTCGTCGAGGAATAGCACGTACGGCTGGCGCGCCTCGGCGAGCGCAGTGTTCATCGCGCGCGGAATCGACGGCTGGTCGAGGCGCAGAAGGCGAATTGCGCCACCGGCCGCGTATCCGTTGAGTCGGGCCTCGATGTCCGGCGGATACGACGGCGTCTGATCGACGATGACGATCTCGTCCGCGGGCGGATCGAGCGCGATGAGCATCGCGATCGTCTCGCAGAGCACGGCGCCGCGGCCGTACGTCGGAATCGCGATCGTCAGCATCGGTTGCGCAACGCCTCCATCACCCCTTCGACGCCGCGACGGTAGTCCCACGTGTCGATGAGCTCACGCGATCGCTGTGCCATTCGCGCGCGCAGCTCCGGCTGTTCGACGAGCGTGTCGAGTTGCGCGGCGAGTTTCGCGACGTCGCCGGCGGGGAAGACGAAACCGTTGTCGCCGTCGAGCACGATGTCGCCGACTGCGCCGAGCTTGTCCGTCACGATGACCGGCAGTCCGCACGCCATCGCCTCGTTCGTGACCGTGCCGCGCGGATCGTCGAGCGTCGGCAGCACGAACACGTCGCCCGCGGCGTAGTACTTCGGCAACTCGGACTGATTCACGAAGCCCGCAAAGTGCGCGTTCACGCGATGCTCGCGTGCGAAGCGCTCCAGTTCTTCGCGCAGTTCGCCGTGACCGAGAAACAGAATCGCGGCGCGGTCGCGATGCTGCATCTGCTCGACGGCGCGCAGCAACGTCATCGGATCTTTGCGCGCGATGAGCTTCGCGGAAAAGACGATCGCGAGTTGATCGTCGCGAAAGCCGAAGCGCGCGCGCATCGCTTCGCGTTCGCCGTCCGCGAACTGGCTGCCGTCGATGAATCGCTGATTGTCGATGGCCCACGGCACGAGGAAGAAGCGCGACGGATCGGCGCCGTAGTGTTTGTAGTAGTCCGCGTTCACCACGCCGCTCACGAGAAAACCTTCCGTCATCGCAAACATCGCGCGCATCAGCGTGTCGCGCATGAATCGCGGCGGCGGCGGGAAGCTGCTGTCGCCGAAGAGAAAGAACGGCGTGCCTTTGACGCGACAGGCGGCCATGCCGAGGAGAGAGGTGAGCGTGCCCCAGCCGAGGAAGAAGATCACGGCGTCGTAGTTGCCGAAGAGCAGGGCGGGGACGATGCCCGGATTGATCAGACGCGCGGCGCCCTCGCCGCGTCCGAAGTTGCGCAGAAACGAATAGCGATAGCCGCTGAGCAGATCGAGATCCCAGCGCAACGTCGTCCCCATCTCCGCGTCGTGATACGACTCCGCGCCGGCGCGCGAGCAGTAGAGCACGTGCAGATCGAGGTTCGGTTCCTGCGCCAGAAGGCGGAAGAACGGAGCCTGGTACTGAATGACGTGGGACGCGACGAGCGCGACGCGATACACGCGGTCATCGTAAAGTACGGACGTGCACGTTGCGATCGTCTGCCGCGGACTCGGCGGGGCCGGGAGCGTCGCGGCGGTTGCATTGCGCCAGGCGCGCGAGCTCGCGAAGTCCGAGCGCGTCACGCTGATCTCGGACTCGTTCCCCGATGATTGCGCATTCGAGCGCATCCTCGTCGCGCCTCCGGACTTCGCATTGCTGCGCCGGTTGCGTCACGTCTTCGACGAAGTCGCATTCGCGCGCGTCGCGAAGAACGCGCTGCTCGCGATCCCGGACGTCGGCTTCGTGCTCGCCCACTCGCACGCCACCGCGTACATCGCGGCCCGGCATCGTGGCGTGCCGTTCGGACTCTTCGTGCACGGCGACATCTTCGATCGTCCCGCCGGCACGTACGACGCGCGCCTCACCGCGTTCTATCAGTGGGTCACGCCGCGCGCGTATCGCGCCGCGAACGTGACGTTCGTGTTGTCGCAGCCGTTCGTCGAGCTCGCGACGAGGCATGGCGCGAAGGACGTCGTGATCGTGCCGAACGGCATCGATCCCGCGGAGATCGGCGCGCGCGAAACGGGCGCGCGGCACACGCCGCTGCGCATTCTCAACGTGGGGCGTCTCGCGGTCGAGAAGGGTCTCGACGATCTCATCGACGCGTGCGATTTGCTCGACTTCGACTATCGCCTGACGTTCGTCGGCAGCGGTCCGCTCGCGGAACATCTGCTCGCACGTGGCAACGCGAAGATGCAGTTCATCGGCGTGCAGCCACGTTCGAACCTCGGCGCGCTCTACGCCGATCACGACGTTTTCTGTGCGCCGTCCATCAGCGAGGCGTTTGGCCTCGTCGTGCTCGAGGCGCTCGCGTGCGGATTGCCCGTCGTCGGGACGCGCGTCGGCGGGATCGGCGAGATGGTGCAGGACGAGGCGAACGGCCTGCTCGTGCCGCCGCATGATCCTCGCGCGCTCGCCGATGCATTGACGCGACTTGCGAACGACGAGCCGCTGCGCGCGCGACTCGCGGCGAACGCGCGCGCCTCCGTCCTTCCGCGTTTCTCATGGGCGGAAATCGGCGCGCGAATCCTCGGCGTGATCCGTAGAATGCCCGCGTGACGGAACGCCGCAAAGACTGGCTCATCGCCGCCGCGCTGTTCGCAATCTCCGCGCTGGCGCGCGTCCCGTTTCGCACTGAGCACATCTTCCACGGCGACTCATACGGCCTCGCCGCGGGCGCGCTGTTCACGCTCACCGCGCATCCGCCTGGCTTCATCGGCTACTGCACGCTCGTGCGGCTCGTCTACCTCGTCTGCGGCGATCTGCAGACGGCGTTCATGATCGTCGGAATCGTCAGCACCGGACTCGCCACATCCCTCGCCTACCTGCTCGGCGCGCAGATGTTCGATCGTCGCGTCGGTCTCATCGCCGCGGTGATCTACGCGACGAGCCTCGATGTCTCGTACTTTTCCGTCACGGCGCTCAGCTACGCCGCGGAAGGATTCTTCGCGACGGCCGCGGGACTCACGGCGTGGATGGCTGTGAAGAAGCGCTCGTTCGCGTGGCTCGTCGCGTTCTCCGTGACCCTCGCGATCGGCGGCTCGGTGCGACAGACCACGCTCGCGTTCCTCTTCCCGCTGTTTCTGTGGGTCGCGTGGCGTGCGGTGCCGAAGTGGTGGCAACGTGTCGTCGCGCTGGTCGTGTTGTTTTTCACCGTCTCGCTGTGGTCCGGTCCGAACGCGGAGCGGCTCGCGAAGTATTGGGATCAGGCCGATCTGAGTTACGTCGAGAGCGTGTACAAACTGCAGGTCGCGATGGCGCAGTACTACGACTCCGCGCAGTTCGGCGCGGTGAAGTACGAGCGCGCGGAGCCGCGATTTCATTGGCCGCTCGTCGAGTTGGGCGTCGCGCTGTGGAACAAGGTCAGCCCGCCCGCGGCCGACGCTCCGCGCGAAGTGCGACTGGCGTCCGCGTCGAACGCGCTGAAGATGCTTCGCTATCAGACGGCGAAAGTTTTGTTCTACGGGACGATCGCGCTGGGTCTGGCCACGCTCTTCGTGCTGCTCGCACTTCTCAAGCGCGTGCGCATCACGTTCGGCGCGGAGCGCTGGATCTTCCTCGGCCTTTGGATTCTCCCGGCCGCGCTCTTCTACGCGCTCAATCACTTCGGTGCGTGGGGCTACCTGCTGATCTTCCTCGCCGCGTTCGCGGTGATCGCGGCGCAGGCGATCGCGGTGCTCTTCGCGCAGCGCTGGGTCGTCGTGACGGCGATCATCGCGCTGATCAACATCGCGGTGTTTCTGTTCATGCGGCCGCTGCCCGAAACGACGGAGCGCAACAAGCTGCTGAACATCGCGGTACTGCAGTACGCCGCGCCCGGACTGCGTATGCATTTCGCGCGAGCGCGATCGTCGGCGTTCAACGCCGATCCGCGACAACTCGCGATGGACTGTCTGACGACCGAGTGCCTCGAGCGTGATCTGCCGCGCGATTTCCATTTGCCGCCCGATCTGAAACCGGCGCAGCCGCTGTTCCGCTCACGCTAGCAGCAGCGCGAGTCGCGCGCGCCAGTGCCACGGGTCTTTCGCGAGCGCCTCGCGCAAGCGTTGTTTGCCCTTGGCGTTGCCCTGCGAGAGGAGGCACTTGCCGATGAAGTACAACGCCGCGGCTTCGCCGCGTTCGCTACGCGGTGCCGCCGTCACGCGCGCGGCTTCGTCGAGCAACGACGCGTCGCCGCCATCGCGCAGCGCGACCGCGATCTCGGTCAGCCGCACTTGTGCATCGCGACTCGAGCCGCTGATGCTGCGCGGATCGAACAGTGCTTCATACAACACGTCTTCGAGAATCGCGATCGTTCCCAGCGGCGCGATGCGAATCCAGAGGTCGAGGTCCTGCGCGACGCGGAACTGTTCGCGATAGCCGCCCGCCGCGCGATACGCGTCCCGCCGGAACATCGCCGAGCCGTGATGCGGCAGCGCGTGAATGTGCGCGGCATCGGCGTGCAACAGATCGCGACGAATGTCGTCGCCGTTCGCGCGCGAAACGTAAAGCCGATCGCGATCCGCGTCGACGAACTCCGCCGCGCAACTCACGAGCACGTGTCCCTGTTCGAGCAGCGCCAGTTCGCGAACGAAGCGCTCGGGATGCGAGCGGTCGCCGCAGTCGTGACGCGCGATCACGTCCGCGCGCGCTTCGTTGCACCCGCGAATGAGCGATCGCGTGAGTCCCGCGTTCGATTGCGTGAGCACGCGCAGTCGCGGATCGCCGTACGACGCAAGAATCGCGGGCGTGTCGTCGGTTGATCCGTCATCGACGACGATCAGTTCGAAGTCGCGCTCGGTCTGGGCGGCGATGCTGTCGAGCGTCGCGCGGAGATCGCGCGCACCGTTGAAGACCGCCATCACGACGGAGAGCTTCACGGGCGCACTCGATCGATGAACTGCGAGATTTTTCCCGCGCCGGACCAGCCGGTGACGCGCGCGAGTGCGGCGTAGGCGAGGAACTGACCGCGATTGCGCTGCGCGCCCGACGCGTCGCGCGAGAGGTTGAAGAGCATGCGCGATTCCGCGGCGAGTCCGCGCGACCCACACTGCCGCGCGAGCAGGAACAACTCGCGCGCGTAGTGCTGCATCTCCGGCGTCTCCGGACTGATCCCCGCGCGCTGCGCGTGTTGCAGAATCAGCGCGTGTGCCGTCGCGCGATCGCGCAACACGAGCGGCTCCATCCCCCGCGACGACAATCGATCCTCGGGGTGATGCCGCTGCACGCACACCCAATCCTCGATGTACTCGAGCCGCACGCCCAGCGCGGCGATGCGCGCGTCGTACTCCCAGTCCTCTTCGTTCCACAGCGCGAGCCACGGACCGGCCGCATGCACGAGCGACGCGCGATACAGCGGCGTCGCGGTTTGCCAGAAGCGCGACTTCAGCATCGCCGGGAACATCGTCTCGACGCGCTGGCCCGTGCCCTTTTCCGGCTTCTCGTTCAGCGAGCCGTCCGGCAGATGCGCGCGCGTCCAGCCGTACGCCGCGCCGCTCTCCGGATGCGCGCGCAGCGCTCCGACCATCCACTCGAACTTGCGCGGCTCGAGCAGATCGTCGCTGTCGAGATGCTGGATGAACTCGCCGCGCGCCGCGTTGCGTCCGGCCTCGCGTGCAGGACCGACGCCCGCGTTTTTCTGATGAATGACGCGGATCTCGTCGGGAAACTCACGCGCGAGACCGTCGGCCGTCGCGACGGTGTCGTCGGTCGAGCCGTCGTCGATGATGATGATTTCGATGGGACGGTAGGTCTGCGCGAGCACGCTTGCCACGGCCTCGCGCAACATGCGCGCGCGGTTGAAAACAGGAATGATCGTCGTGACGAGGCCGTGCTGCATCGTGTCGCGCGAAAGGATACTCTGAGCCCGTGAGACTTCTGATCTGCACGCCGACCGCGACCTTGCAGGGCGGCGTGGAGCGCATCATCGAGGCGCTCGCCATTCATCTCCCGTCGCGCGGCATCGAAGTGCAGTTCGCGCTCGCGCAGGGAGCGCGGTTCAACGATCCGAAAGCGTTCCGCGCCGCGTATCCCGTGATTCACGGCTACGACGTCGACGGTCGCAGCGGCACGACGTACGGACGCCGCCGCGCGCTGCGCCGCGTCATCGAGCGCGCCGATCCCGACGTCGTGTTGATGGCGCGGATGTTCGAGACGTATCCGGTCGCGAGTGAGCTGAAACTCCGTGGACATCGCCTGCGCCTCGCGGTGACGATTCAGGCGTTCGAGGCGGACTACATCGTCGACCTCGCGCGCTACGCGGACTTCGTCGACGCGTGCGTCGCGAGCGGGAAGCTCGACGGCGAAGCGATCCGCAAGTTCACGACGATGCCGCACGATCGCGTGCGCAGCATCCCGGGTGGCGTCGCACCGCCGCGCCGCATGCGTGAATCGCACTCCGGCCCCCTCCGCCTCGGCTACGTCGGCCGCATCGAGCAAGTGCAGAAGCGCGCGCGCGACGTCATCCCGTTCATTCACGAGCTCGAACGCCGCGGCGTCGACTTCACGTTCGACGTCGCCGGCGACGGCAGCGTGATGCCGGAGTTTCGCGAGCATCTGCCGCGTGCGCGGTTCTACGGCTGGCTGCCGACTGACGCGTTGTACGAGCGCATCTATCCCGAGCTCGACGTCCTCGTGCACTTCGCCGAGTTCGAAGGACTGCCGATCGCGCCGCGCGAGGCGATGGCGCACGGCGTCGTGCCGGTCGTCTCGCGGTTCATCGGCGGCGGCGAAGACTTCGTCGACGGCCAGACCGCGCTGACGTTCCCGATCGGCGACATCAACGCGGCCGCGGATGCGATTCAGCGTCTCGATGCCGATCGCCTGTTGCTCGAACGTCTGTCGCGCGGCGCGCGTGCATCGCAGACCGGCACGCGTTCGGAGCAGGGCGCGATGGACGCGTGGGCGGAAACGTTTCGCGATGCCGTCGCGCGCCCGAGTCGCATCGGATCATCGCTGCCGCCGGTCCCACGCGACAAAGGATTGCTCACGCGTTTGCACGTGCCCGATTCGATCTCGGAGATCGTGCGCTCGTTTCGCCGTCGCGAGCATGCAGGGCAGGGCGACGAGTGGCCGCACTGGAGCGGCTTCCGCGATGAAGAGTTGATGCGCGCCGTCGACGCCTACGGCGGGCTCAAACGACACGATCAATGATCGTGTTCACGCGCTCCACGAACCGTTCATACGCGAAGTAGCTCAACCCCTCGGGCACCCGACGCTCGCGATTCGCAAGCGCCGCGACGATCGCGTCGCGCAGTTCGTTGCGATCATCAGGATCGACGAGCGCGCCGAGCTGGCCATCGAGCAGCGCCTCGCGTCCGCCGTCGACTTTGCTGCCGATCACCGGAACGCCGCACGCCATCGCCTCGAGAAACACGAAGCCGAATCCTTCGCCGCGACTCGGCATCACGTACACCTCGGCGAGGTTGTAGAGATCGGGCTTGTCGCTTTCTTCGAACAACCCCGTGAAGACGACGCGATCGCCAACGCCGAGCGACATCGCCTTCGCTTGCAGGCGCGGGAAGTCATCGCCGCCGCCCGCGATCATGTAGACCACGTCGCTCGGAAGCTGCGGCAGCACCTCGAGCACTTCGTCGAAGCCCTTCGAGCGCTCGCGTGCGTCGAGACGTCCGACCGTGAGCAGCACGCGCTTGCCGTCGAGCTTGTAGCGCTCGATGAGATCGCGACGCTTCGCGCGGATGCCGTAGTCGGCGAGATGAACGGCGTTCGGCAGCACGAATGTTGGTCCGGCGAAGTGCGACCACGCGAGGAGCCGATCGCGCGTCAGTGCGCTGACGGAAATCACGCCGCGACACTTCGCGAGCGAGCGGCGTCGCGGCGGCCACGCCTCGATGCCGTGCACGACGAGCAGCGGCTTGCCCCACGCGAGCGGCAGG
>DASVNL010000296.1:0-2043 GCA_036383875.1 Thermoanaerobaculia bacterium | reverse complement strand
GGCGTTTCGCTCTCGTATTCTTCGAGGTCTTCGATGACGTCGGAGACGTAGAGAAACGCGTCGCGCTCGAGGCCGAGGTCGACGAAGGCGGACTGCATGCCGGGGAGGACTTTGGTGACGCGTCCTTTGTAGATGTTGCCGACGATCGTGCGGTGCCGTGTCCGCTCGACCCACAGCTCCACCACCTGCCCCTCGTCCAGCACGGCAATGCGCGACTCGTGACGAGTCGCGTTGATCACGATCTCCCGGGACATTCGGCGCGAATTGTAGACTGCGACGCCGTGCCGACAACCATCTACTTCTCGGGCTCCATCAGCAGCGGTCGCCAGGACGTCGAAACGTATCGCGAGATCGTCGCGGCGCTCGAAGCCGCAGGCCATCACGTTCTCGCCGGCGCAGTGACATCCGAGACGGTCGGCGCGGGCGGCGAAGCGATCGCGCCGCACGAGATCTTCGATCGCGACATCGCGTGGGTCGACGCGGCGGACGTGCTGGTCGCAGAGGTGTCGGTGCCTTCGAACGGAGTCGGCTACGAGATCGCGTACGCGCGGCACCGTCGCGGCATTCCCGTGATCTGTCTCTACCGGCCCGTTTACACGAAGCGCTGTAGCGCGATGATCGCTGGCGATCGCGGAATCGAGCTGATCGCGTATGACGAAGTCCCCGCGATGCTTCCGCAACTCCTGGAATCCATTCGCCGCCTCGGGCGTTACCCCGACCGCTTGCCTTGACGGGGGAAACCGCGGGTGCTATTTTCCGCCCCCGCCGTCGAACGCGGCGCCTTGCTTCACCCATTGTTCCGGCATAGCTCAGTTGGTAGAGCAGCGGACTGTTAATCCGCGGGTCGTAGGTTCGAGTCCTACTGCCGGAGCCACTCCGAAACCCAATCAACGCGGCGGCCTCACGGTCGCCGCGTTTTGTTTTGGGGTACTCTGAACGCTCACCGGTCCCACATGAGCGTTGCCCCTTTTCCCACCACGCGGCGAAGCGTCGTGCTCGCGTTGGCGAGTGCAGACGCGGCCGAGCGGACGCGCGCGTTCGATACGCTCGTCGCGTGTTACTGGAAGCCGCTCTACAAATATGCGCGCGTCGCGTGGCGCCGGTCGCGCGAGGACGCGGAGGATCTGACGCAGAGCTTCTTCACGCGCGCGTTCGAGAAGGAATCGCTCGCGACGTACGACAGCTCGAAGGCGAGCTTCCGCACGTTTCTGCGCGTCGTGTTCGATCGTCATGCGTCGAACGAGTGGAAAGCCGGACAGCGCATCAAACGTGGCGGCGGTGACGTCCATCTCGACTTCGACTCGGCGGAGGCGGAGATCGGACGCGAGAGCGCGGTCGAGTCGCCCGAGGAGTACTTTCAGCGCGAGTGGGTGCGGAGTGTGTTTGCGCTCGCCGTGCAGCGGTTGAAAGAGCGCACCGACATCGAAGGAAAACGCGTGCACTTCGCGATCTTCGAAGCGTACGACCTCGATGACGATCGCGGCGTTTCGTATCGCGAGCTCGGCACGCGCTTCGATCTCCCGGAGACGCAGGTCACGAACTACCTCGCCGCGATGCGACGCCGGTTTCGCGAGCTCGTACTCGAGGCGCTGCGCGAAGTCACCGCGACCGAAGCCGAGTTTCGCACCGAAGCGAAGTCGCTCCTCGGAGGGAAGCATTGAGCTGGCTCTCCGACGACGCCGTCGCGCGGTTGCGCGACATCACCGAGCAGCCCGAGCTCACCGGTACGCGCTACGAACGGCTGCGCGAACTTGGGCGCGGCGGCATGGGCGTCGTCTACGAGTGTCACGATCGCGAGCTCGAACGCAGCGTCGCGATGAAAGTGCTCGATGACGAGTGGCGCGCCGAGGCTCGCACGCTGGCGAAACTCGAACATCCGGGCATCGTCCCTGTGCACGACGCGGGACTGCTTCCCGACGGACGCTTCTACTACACGATGAAACTCGTGCGCGGCGTGCGGCTCGATCAGACCGCGCCGCTCACGCGCACTGAAAAGCTGCGACTCTTCGCGCGCATCTGCGAGCCGGTCGCGTTCGCGCATGC
>DASVNL010000295.1:0-6190 GCA_036383875.1 Thermoanaerobaculia bacterium | reverse complement strand
GAACATGCGCAGACCTTCGTCGCGCATCGCCTGATCCCACGACGCGCGATCCTGTTCTTCGAGCGTGATCAACTCGCCGTGCGCGTCGACGCGAGCCGGCGTACGCGACGCCTGCAGCAGCATCAGCGCGAGCAGCGCCTTCGCCTCCGGAACCGACGTCGCCGGATGGTCAACGAGTTGACGACCGAGACGGATCGCTTCGGCACAGAGGTCGGTGCGGATCAGATCTTCGCCGGAGATCGCGGCATAACCTTCGTTGAAGAGCAGGTAAATGACTTCGAGCAGCGAGTCGATGCGCTGCGGCAATTCGGCGCGCGACGGGAACTCGATCGGGATGTGCTCGTCGCGGATGAGCCGCTTCGCGCGGACGATGCGTTGCGCGATGGCTTCGCGCTTCGTGAGGAACGCACGCGCGATCTCATCGACGCCGAATCCGCCGACGGTCTTGAGCGTCAGCGCGATGCGACTCTCGCGCGGAATCGCGGGATGACAGCACATCAGCATCATGCGCAGTTGGTCGTCACGCAGTTCGTGGGCGAAGCGCGGCTCGTCGCTCTCGTCGCGATCGCGAAACGCCGCGACGATCTCATTCTCTTTGCCGCGCAGGTTCGTGTCGCGGCGGAGCGAGTCGAGGGCGCGGTTGCGCGCGACCTGGAAGAGCCACGCCTGCGGGTTCGCCGGAATGCCGCCGAGACTCCACTGCTGCAATGCGGAAACGAGCGCTTCCTGCACGACCTCTTCGGCAAGCGCGAGGTTTTCGGAGCCGAAGACGCGCGTCAGCGTGGCGACCATCTGTCCCGCGCTGTGGCGGAACAGATGGTCGACGAGTCCCTGGACTTCAGTCACGACTCACATCGTCTCGATCTGCCGGATCTCGATCGTGCCGTTGCCGAGATGCGCGAGTTGGCGCAGAGCGCGACCGCGGCGTCGTAGTCAGCAGCTTCGATGACCATGTACCCGCCGAGGATTTCTTTGGCTTCGGCGTACGGGCCGTCGGTGACGGTCATTCCGTTCGCGCCGCCTCGCACGAGACGGCCTTCGCCGTCGCGAAGCTTCTCGCCGGTGGCGTTGATCGCCTTCGACCAGACGGTGTAAGCCTCGATGATCGATTGAATCTCAGCGGGACTGATGTCGTCGGGGAGCGGCGCGGCGTCGTGAAGCAGAAGGACAAATTGCGGCATTGGTGAATCTCCTTTCGTCACTCTACTGACGAATGGAGGTCCCGGGAATCGACACGCAATTCAAAAAAATAAGCGCGCCGACCGCTTTTGCGAATATCGACGCGCTTTTGTCGCCAGCGATCCTCGGCTTGCACCAAGGCTGATCGACGACATTGCTAACGAAATGCCAATTACGATTTCCACGCGTGCATGTGTGCGAGCACGTCGTCGATCGACAACACGCGTTCCTCGCCGCGTCCATTGACGAAGACGGCGTGATACCAGCCGCGGACGGCCACGGGCGTCAGCACTTCGAGGCCAATGTGGAGGCGCTTGCCGCTCGAGAGTTGTCGGAACACGCGCTCGTACGCCGATCGCGCAAGTCGCGGCGACAACGGTGCGGCGGGCTCGCGACGTCGATCGTTTGGCGTGCGACGTTCGACGCGAGTCGGGAGCAGGCGATGTTCGCGACGGCCGATGCTCTCGCCGCGCCACGGCGGCGCGAGGCGGTCTTCGACGTCGACGCGTCTCCGCCGAGGAGAATCGTTGACTTCGTCGGACATGGCGCCGTCGAGATTGCGGAGCTCGGGAATCGTGCTGCCCCAACGCACTTCGTGGCCGACGTCGTCGTACGCGGACGGGCGATCGTCGAGATCGAGGAGCGAGGGCGTCGCGCCGGTGAGCACCGCGAAGAGCACGCGATAGCTGAACGGATCGGACCAGCGTTTGATCGACTCGCGAAAGTGCGTGGCCACGTCGAGCGCGATCTCACGCATCGAGCGCGTGCGACCGTCGAGCGTGCGCCACGCTTGCTCGTCGATAGAGGTCGTGAATGGATCGCGCGGAAAGTGGATCGCGCGCGCGACCCAGCCGTTACGGGTCGCGTGTCGGCCGGGATTCACATCGGCGGGGACGGCGATGCCGCGCTTCGCGAGCTCCTCGACGCGATACGACGGCCACGCGATGACGTCGCGCACGATACCGACGATGAGCGCGGTCGTCGCGGCCATCAGTCCGGGATCGGGCGTGAAGTCGAGTGTGATCTCGATGCGATCGCGCCGCGGACGCACACCCATTCCCGACGAGCGTTTATTGGCTCCCGCGACCAGCACGGGCATCGGCAGGAGGTGGGCGAGGAGCATCGCCAATTTTTGAATCGTGCGGTCGCGATTGCGCTCATCGCTCGTCAGTTCATACGAGATGTTGAAGTGACAGCTGAATGCTTCGAGGCGCACCTGCTTCGCGTTGCGCTCCTGCCAGTGGTCGAGTTGATCGCGGATGAATCCGATCTGTTCCCACAGACTCCGCACGACACGCGCGGTGCATTGCGATGCGATCTCGATGACCGGCGTGACGACCTCGAGCACGCCGCCGTCGAAGTACACAGCGCCGCCGGTCGGCAGTTGCGACGACTTCGAGCTGCGCTGCAACAGCGGTCGTTCGATGAACGCCGACGGCGTGCGCCAATACTCTTCGGGAACGATTTCCTGTTCGTCGATGTGAACCTTGAACTCGGCCTCGAGACCGATCACCGGCAGGCGGAGCTCGTTGCGGTAAGGGAAACGAAGGGGCTCGGTAGAGGGCATAGAGTCGGACGGAGTGCATCAGAGCAAGGTCTGTTCCGCGTAGACTGACTCCACACAGCACGCCCATGGCACGCTACATCCAACGCATCGCGCTCCTCGGCAAGGAGCGCTGGATCGGCTGGGAAATCGACGGCGTCGGCACCGAGATCCCGGGTCTCATGCTCGCCGATCAACTCTCCGACGACGAACTGCGCGCGCGCGGCATCAAGGAGTTTCGTCCGATGCCGTTCGAGAGTTTTCTCGGCATGGGCGCGGCGCTGACGACGCCGGCGTCGAGCGAGCTCCACGATCAGGACATCGAATATCGTCTCGACGCGTTGCTCGTCGGCATGGAGCGCATCCGCTCGCGCGGCCTGACCGATGTCCCACGCGCGCTCATCCTCGGATTCGTCGGCGACGACGCACAGCTCGCACATCCGCACGTGCAGGCGCGATTCCGCGAATGGCAGGCGGCAGGGCAGGTGCAGATGATCGGCGCGGACGACTGCTATCTGCGGATCACGGCGCGGCTGGCGTGACTTCCTTGTTGTCGTCCATCACGCGATAGAGCGCGGCGGTGCCGAAGCCCCATGCGAGATTCACGAGCACGCCGATGAGCAGCGTCTTCCCATCGAAGCCCATGGCCTGGCCTTTGAGTGGACCAACGACGAGACCGGAGACGAGCGTCGGAACGATCGCGCCGAAGAGACACGCGACGATGAAGTACGCACGGCCGCGAACGCGCAGCAACACGAGGCCGAGAACGATGCCCCACACGCCGCCCCAGAAGGAAAGCGAGAAGGTTTGCGGAACGCCGAACGGCTGCGTGGATGCCATCGCGAACGCCTTGCGCGTCGTCAGGCCGAACATGTTCAACAGATACAGCACGGATTGGTGAAAAAGCGGAACGGCCAACAAACCCGCAATGAACCACTTCAGCCATTTCATGAACCTATGAGACTCTGAGAGCGAGACGGATGCAACCGAAGTCATGACACCGCGACAACTGCTGAAGAACGTTTTTCCGCCGATGCTCGCTACGCTGGCCGAGGGACCGCCGGCGAATGACGAGGGGTGGTCGTATGAGCTGAAGTACGACGGCTTCCGCGCGATCGCAGCGATCGTCAATGGCGAGATCGCGATGCTCAGCCGCAACGAGCTCGATCTCGCGCCGCGGTTTCCGCGAATCGCCGAGGCGCTGACGAAGGTCAAGTCGAAGGACATCGTCATCGATGGCGAAGTCGTCGTGCTCGATGAGACCGGCGCGCCGCGCTTCCAACTTCTGCAGAACAGCGGCGGTCGCGAGCGGCTGATCGTCTTCGACATTCTCTGGCTCGACGGCGAAGACCTGCGCCGCAAGACCTACCTCGAGCGTCGCAAGATTTTGAAGAAGGCACTCGCGAAACCGCCGGCCGGGATCTCCGTCGCGCAAACACTCGAGATGAGCGGCGCCGATGCGCTGAAGCAGGCGGCGGACGGGAAGTGGGAAGGCATCATCGCGAAGCGCAACACGTCCGTGTACGAGCCGCGACGTTCGAAGGAGTGGCTGAAGGTCAAGTCGCAGCAGCAACAGGAGCTCGCGATCATCGGCTGGCAGCCGAGCACGGCGAACGAGAACGACATCGGATCGCTGCATCTCGCGGTGCTCGATGGCGGCGAGCTGCGTTACGCGGGCAAGGTCGGAACGGGATTCAGCGCGAAGCTGCGGACGTCGCTGCGCGCGGAACTTGCGAAGGACGAGATTGCGAAGCCGCCGGTGAACGACGCGCCGCGTGCGCGGGACGCGCACTGGGTCACGCCGCGACTCGTCGCGCAGGTGTCGTTCACTGAGTGGACCGGCGATAACCGTCTGCGCCATCCGTCGTTCCTCGGACTGCGCGACGACAAGAGCGCGAGTGAGGTCGTGCGGGAGAAACCGATGCCTGCTGCGAAGAAATCGTCGAGCAAGAAGTCTTCGTCGAAGAAGAGCGCTGCGACGGAAGAGTCGTCGTCGCGCGTCACGATGACCAATCCCGATCGCCTGCTGTATCCGCGCGACGGCTTCACGAAGAAAGATGTGGCCGAGTATTACGCCGCCGTCGCGGAGCCGATGCTGCGCGCGCTGGCGGATCGTCCCCTTTCGCTCGAGCATTGGAACCAGGGCATCGACAAAGGCTCGTGGTTTCATCAGAGCATCGGCAAGGAAGGTCCGGACTGGCTGACGGTCATCGACACGCCGACGCGCACGACGGCGAGCGGCACGGCGCGACATCTCATCGTCGACAGTCGCGACGCGTTGCGCTGGCTCGCGCAGATGTCCGTGCTGACCGTGCACATGTGGTCATCCCGCGCGGAGAGTCTCGAATCGCCGGACTGGCTGGTCTTCGATCTCGATCCGGCAAAAGGTAAAGGAATTGACCAGGCGATCGAGGCCGCGATCGTCATGCGCGGATTGCTCGAGAATCTCGAGCTGCCGAGCGTGCCGAAGACGTCGGGCAAGCGCGGCATCCACGTGCTGGTTCCGCTGAAGGCGGGCTACACGCACGAAGAAGTCGCGGACTTTGCGTGCAACATCGCCGCGGCCGTGACCGCGCACGTGCCGACGATGACTGTCGAGCGCGCGCTCGCGAAACGCCGCGGGCGGCTCTATCTCGATTGCATGCAGAACGGCTACGGCAAGACCATCGTCGCGCCGTATTCGCTGCGCGCGATCGACGGTGCGCCCGTTTCCGCGCCGCTGAAGTGGAGCGAGATCACGAAGAAGCTCGATCCGCTGAAGTACAACATCCGCACGATGCCCGCGCGACTCGCGAAAGTCGGCGACCTCTTCGCGGACGTGTTCAAGGACCGCGTGAAGTTGCCGAAGCTGAAGGAGTAGCGGCAAAGGTTGACAACCAGCCTGCTATCCTCCGCCGCATGCGGGCGATCATTACCGGCGCGTCGAGCGGCATTGGCCACGCGCTTGCGCACGAGCTGGCGAAGCGCGGCTACGAGCTCGCGTTGCTCGCGCGTCGTGCGGAACTGCTCGACGAGCTCGCGAGTGAACTGAAAACGCGGACCGTCGCGATCGCGTGCGACGTCTTCGATCGCGACGCAGTGACGAACGCCGTACGCGAAGCAGAAGCGAAACTCGGCGGGACGTTTGATCTCGCGATCGCGAACGCGGGGATCAGCATTCCGGGACACGCGACGAAGTTCAACGTCGCCGAGTCGGAGCAGGTCTTTCGCGTGAACGTCCTCGGGATGATCTATCTCTTCGACGCCGTGATCCCCACGATGCTCGCGAAAGGCAGCGGACACTTCGCCGGCGTCGCATCCGTCGCGGGGTTGCGCGGACTGCCGACCGGTGCGACGTACTCGGCGAGCAAGGCCGCGATGCAGGCGTTTCTCGAAGGGAGCCGCATCGAGCTCGCGCCGTACGGCGTCGCGGTGTCGATCATCAATCCCGGGTTCGTCCGCACGCCGATGACGAAGAAGAACAAGTTC
>DASVNL010000294.1:0-5852 GCA_036383875.1 Thermoanaerobaculia bacterium | reverse complement strand
ATCCAGACGTTCACCGCGCCCGATGAGACGTCGGCCAACCGGGTCTCGCCGAAGCGATCGAGGATGTAGCCTTCGATGACGGTGCGATACCCCTTCGCCGCTGACGGCGATAACCGCTCGGCGATGAGGTCGAAGTACGCCTCGTAGAACGTGCGCACCGTCGGCGCGACAAGCGTCGGACGCTCGGTGCCGCGGTTCGCCTTTGCGCGAAACGCGACGAGCGCTTTCTCGGCCTCCTCCTCCGAGACATCGTGGAGCGTGCGGCGAAGCCGCGTCTCACCCTTACGGCCTTTGACGTACACCGAGAGCTGCGCGGTGCGCGTGGCTGCGTCGTACGTGAGACCACGCGCGAGCGTGCGCGGCTTCTTCTTCCGCGCCGCCTTCACGCGACGCGACGTGGCGGGATGCGCTTCGCGCGGCCGCGTGCGCGCCGTGCGCGGATCGCGTCCTCCACCGTCGCACGGCGGTACAGGATCAGCCGATCGGAGATCCGTTCCTCCGGCTGCGGGAACCAGCCCTCCCGCTCCCACTTCGCGATGGTCTGGGTCTGCACGCCGAGCTCCGCGGCGAGGATGTGGCGGGCGACGAATTGGCTCATCGGAAACCTCCTGCGCGATGGTCGCAGACGTTTCGCGCACGTCGTCCAACTCGGGCGAAGTCGATCGGAATGCGTCTATGGTCGTGACACGACTAGGCGCGCAACTAGACTCGCAAGCCGTTTCCAGGCTTTCGCGAGATTTGGCGGGATCGCCGAAGTTGTTGGGAGGGTTGGGGTTAGAGTTGGTCGGGCAGGGGGGATTTGAACCCCCGACCACCTGAACCCCATTCAGGTACGCTACCAGGCTGCGCTACTGCCCGAACTGCGCGGGATCGTACCACGCGCGTCGTGCTAACGGTTTGAGGCGGGGCGTATTCCGGGGTTAGCCGAGGTTGGGGGCCCAGAGGATGATGTAGCGGGTGACTTCGATGTTGCGGCTCGTGGGGGTGATCGAGATCTCCTCGATCGAACGGGCCTTTGACGTCAGGTCTTCGCGGAGGGACTGGAGCTCGCGGTCCCAGGCCTTTTGGATCTGGGCGATGTTTTCCAGGTAATCCACCTCGCGCACCGATCCGCCCGGATCCGACGTCGCGCTGGCGGGGCGGCCGCTGGTGATGTTGTAGAGCGCCTGGCCCCAGGCCACATTCACTTCCGGCGCGTCGGAGCGTGAGTACTCCTGGTGCTTGTCGATTTCGCGTTGTTCGCGTTCCGACTTTTCGCGCAGCTGATCGATGCGGCGGCGGAACGTCGACTCGAGACGCTCCTGCTCCTCTTCGACGCGGCGGTTTGCTTCTTCGAGACAGCGCGTGAGAAACGCGTCGCGTGTCTCAGCGGGCTCGGAGTAGATGCCGAACGTCGGATTGTGAAAGATCTGCAGGCGTTCGTTTTCTTCGAGGAACTGCTTGAACGCTTCCTGCGACATCGCGGCGTTGTGCATCAGCGCTTCCGGCGTGATGTCGATCTGCATGCGACGCTCGGGATCGGGGACTGCGCGGATGTCGAGCTTCTCTGCGTCGACCAGCGATGCCTGATGCCACATCACGCGGCCGTCCGTCGGTGCGATCGGCGCGATGTACGAGCGCGACGTCGCGTGGTGCGTGCCGCTGCGGCCTTCGATGTGCGTGACGATGCTCTCCGCGAGCACGAACGGACGATAGTGACCCGTGCCGCCCGACACGTAGAGCTGCTCCAGCGTGTCGTCGCCGCGACGTGCGCGCGACGTGCGCGGCACCGGCATCGTGTGCGCGTCGCGATCGTGTTCGACCGTCATCCCGTGTGCGACAGGGACGGCGTCGAGCACGCGACCCGGCACCGTCGACAGAGCGCGTGTGATCGCCTCGCGACGATCGGGCGGGAAGAGAAATACGATGCATCCGCCGCCGCCTGCGCCGCAGACCTTGCCGGCCCACGCGCCTGCTTCCTTCGCGGCGTTGATCGCAGCGTCGATCTCCGGCGTCGAGATGCCGTCGATCAGCGCCTTGCGTGCATCCCATTCCTTGCCGAGAGCGGCGCCCGCGGCTTCGAAGTTGCCCGAGTCGAGAGCGCGTTCCATTTCGATCGACGTCTCCGCGATGAGCGCGAGACCGCGATCGACCTTCTTCTTCTTTTCGACCTGGCGCTTGTACAGCTCCCAGTTGTTCGTCCCGGAGAAATGCGCAATGCCCGTGTAGTGCAGGAGCATGTGCGACGCGAGATCGTGCACCGAAATCTGCAGCGGGTGACGCGCGGGCTTGCCGGGATTGAGATGCAGCGAGCCGAGACCGCCGTAGACCGGCGGGTAGTAATCCTGGATGCCGGCGGGGACGCCGAGGAGACGGGTTTCGAGATCGCGGACGAGCGCGATCAGCTCTTCGCCGTCGACTGGATTCTTCGCCATTTCGGACAGCGCGCGCACCAGCGTGATCGCGAGTGCGGACGAGCCGCCGAGACCGGAGCCGCGCGGCGCGTCCGTGCGCGTCGTGATGCGAATTCCGGTGAGCTTGAAATGCTCGAGCGCGCGATGCAGCAGCGCGGCCTTCGGATCGTTCGACATCTCCTGCAGCGACTCGTAGCGCTGCCGGTATTGCTGATCGGTGAGATGGATCTCGATTCCGCCGGTGCCGGTCTCGCAGACTTCCGATTCAGCGAAGAACGAAATCGCGACGTTGACGGTGCGCGAGCCGGGGTGGAAGAGATACAGCGGCCAGAGGTCGAGAGTACCACCAGCGAGATCGGCGCGGACCGGCGCCCGGACGGTGACCTTGTTCATATGGGTAGCGCGGATTCTGCTAGAAGAGTGCCCGCTGATGCACCTTTTGCTGCGCGACCGAAGAGGACGGCGCGGTGAGGCGTGGCATCAGGTGCGCGACGCTGGAGCGGAATCGCGAGAGCGATCCGCCGCGAAGCGGGTCGGGAGTGATCGATTTGAGCTTGAGCGGATCGAGCCACTTGCCGTTCTCGGACACGCGATAGTCGAGGTGCGGACCGGTCGCGAGTCCCGTCGAGCCGACGTAGCCGATCACCTGTCCCTGCTGCACGCGCGTGCCCTTCTTCAGACCTTTCGCGAATCGCGAGAGGTGCAGGTAGCACGTGTCGTAGCGCGACGAGTGACGCACGCGAATGAAGTTTCCTTCGCTCGGGCTGAAGCGCGACTCGATGACGACGCCGTCCGCCGTCGACATCACGGGCGTGCCGGTGGGCGCGCCGTAGTCGACACCGTAGTGCGGGCGGAAGTACTTGAGGACGGGATGGAAACGCTTGCGCGTGAATCCGGACGTGACGCGCGAGAACTTGAGTGGCGCTTTGAGGAACTGCTTGCGCAGCGGCGAGCCTGACGCGGCGTAGTAGCCGGCGGCGCCGTCTGCGTTTTCGTGGCGGAACGCTTCGTACGTGTTGCCGCGATGTGTGAAGCGTGCGGCGAGCACCGGGCCGTAGCCGACGAAATCGCTGCCGCTGTACTGTTTCGTGACGACGAGACTGAACGCGTCGCCTTTGCGCAATTCGAAGAAGTCGATGTCCCACTGGAAGACGTCGACGATTTGCTGCACGAGTTGCGGACTTTCTCCGATCGAGCGCAGTGCGTCGTACAGCGACGTATCAATCGTCGCCGACACCACCTGCTGCGCACTCCGCACCTCGGCCTGCTCCGACTTCACCTCGAACCCGCCGGGCGCGCGCAGCGCGTTCACTTCGCCCCAGCCCGTGACCTTGAGCTGCACCGCGTCGACGGTGCCGCGATTGTCGTAGTGGAAGCGGAAGAGATGGCCGGGCTGCAGCCGGCGGACGTCGATCGTCTTCGAGAGTTGCGTGGCGAGGACGGCGCTTTCGCCGCGCGACAGGCCGCCGGCGACGAGGACTTTATCGAGGGTGTCGTTTTTCTCGACCGAGAGAACGAGCGAGTGTTCGGGGAGCTCGGCGCGATACGGCTGCGAGAGATCGTCGTAGCGGAGCTCGGGCGGGGCGATCGTTGACGCCTGCGACGTGGTGCCGAATTCCGGCTGCACGCGAACGGCGGCAACGAAGAGTGGGATCGCGACCGGCAGAGCCAGGGCCGCGTACACTCGCGAGCGCCTGGCCACCCAGCCCAGACGCCCACCTAGGGCGCGAAGTATGTTCATTCAGTACGAGTTAGATGAAATCAGGGGAACCGATTCACTACGCTTCAGCGCGGGATGGTAGCACGGCCGGGACGGCCGCTAATTCGTCGGTGCGAATGTGAGCTGCGTCGCGGCCTTCTGCTCGGGCTGATCGGCGCGCCGGTAGGACGCCGGCACGATGAAGACACTTGCGTTGGGTGCGGTCTCGCGCACCTTGGTCACCCACATCTCGCGGATGATGATGCGCTGCGTCGGGACTTTGAGCTCGGTGCGGCGTTTCGGCGCGTCGAAGTTCGTGCGCGTCGTGACGGTCTGGCGCATCGCGAAGCCGGGGATCTTGCCGGTCTCCGCGTCGATGACCTGGTCGATCATCGGGTTGCCGGTGCGCATGCTGCTCGTGCCGAAGAGGTCCGTCGTCGTGAATTGCGTCGTGACCCAGCGGTCGATGTCGGTGGTGACGTGCTGGCGCAGCGGGATGTTGCGCATCGTCACGGTGATGTCGTAGGACATCGTGAGGCGGTAGTGCTCCGCGTCGATGCCGGCGATGGTCTGGCGGTCGCCGAGGCGTTTGACGTCGGATTTGAGATTGTCGATGCGGATGTTCGAGGCGCCGAGAGTGGTGGCAGCGTGAGTGGTGTTGAACTCCGTGTACCACTGCTTGGCGGGATCGACGAAGTAGAGGCGCTGCGAGTCGTCGCTCGAGACCACGTACGTTCCGGGCGGGTAGAGATTGCCGCCGAGGAAGTCGACGCGGGAGCGGGTGCCGTCGATGATGGCCCGGGCCGTGAGGTCGGTGACCGGCTTCACGGAGTCGTCGGACTGATTCTTCAGGACGAAGTCGTATTCGATGGCGGCGAATGCCGGAATGGCAAACATCGCGAGCGCAACCGTAACCATCAGTCTTTTCATAAATAACCTCGCGGTCGCCTCAGTATACACGGGAAATAACGCTCGATCCGGCACCGTTGGGTCGCCCATGTCCACACGATCTTTGATTGCGGCCGTCGTCGCTGCCGCTGTCCTCGCAGTGAGCCCGGCGCACGCTGCCGGACCCGTGACTCTCGACGCCGTCATCAAGAAGGTGCAGGAGGCGCAGAAGAAGACGTCCACCCTGCAGGCGAACTTCCGCCAGGAAAAGGAGCTCGCGCTCCTCGCCAAGCCGGAAGTCTCGACCGGGACCTTCGTCTACTCGCGGCCGAACAACGTCCTCTGGACGTACGACGCTCCGAAGCGCGTGCAGATGGTCATCGCCGACGGCGTCATGACCACGTACTACCCGGACCTCCGCAAGGCCGAGCGCATCGACGTGAAGCGTTTCGAGGATCGCATCTTTAAATACATGGGTGCGTCCGGCGCGATCGACGAGCTCGCGCGCTACTTCGACTTCACGTTCACCGACTCGAAGTCGAAGCCGGTGTACGTCCTCGACCTGACGCCGAAAAATCGCGCGGTGTCGAAGCGCGTGCAGCGCATCAAGATCTGGATCGACAAGACGACGTACATGACCACGAAGCTCGAGTACGTCGAGGGCGATGGCGACATCACCCGCTACGAGTTCACGAACATTCGCGTGAACGACCCCGTGCCGTCGAGCAAGTTCGCGATCGCACTGCCGTCGAGCGTCAAAGTCGAGCAGATGAAGGTGCAGTAAAGGAACGGTTGGCGGTTGGCGGTTGGCGGTTGGCGGGAAGCCACCGCCCGCCCGCGAGAATCAACCGTTTTCTTCGTGGTGGATCGTG
>DASVNL010000293.1:0-3846 GCA_036383875.1 Thermoanaerobaculia bacterium | reverse complement strand
GCAGGAATCGTCGAGCACGATGTTGTGGGATCTCCCGGTTCGTACGGCTCGGACCACGTGTAGTAAATGCGTTCGCGCGCGATCTTGCGATCGTCATTTGCGGAGATGTCGATCCGAGTCACGCGGCCCCACCGGCGGAAGTGCTGCGTCGTGTACGGGCCTTCGCGGTATGTCGTGAATCCGAAAAGCCACCATCCCAGCGCGAGTAGAACGACGACTCCTGCGATCGAACGAGTGCGGCGTGACATGGCTTACGGATGGGACACGCGGCGTGCGCCGAACGAAACCGCTGAGCGCTAGGCGGACAGGCCGTTCACCATCGCGGTGAACGTCTTCAGGATCGCCTCGTCGTCGAGCGCGTGCTCGACGCGATTGCGCTCCGACATCACGCGGTCGCGCACCATGCCTTCCGCGCAGCCGAGCATCGCCGAGCAAAGCACGCGGCGGTCGATGTCCTTGCGGAACGAGCCGTCGTTCTGTCCGCGCTCGATCTGCGCGTCGACGACCTGCAGGAACTGCATGAAGCCTTTCGACAGCGACACGGCCTGCGATCCCGCGCGCATGCGCCGCCCTTCGAAGAGGAACAGGAACGCGACGTCGTGATCGCGATTGAAGCCCTGGATCATGAGACTGAGCAGCCGGATGATCGCCTCGCGACCGTGCTGCGATCCTTCGATCGTCTCTTCGAGCGCCGAGTTGAGCGGCGACCACGCCTCGTTGAACACGGCCTCCAGGAGTCCGGCTTTGCCCGCGAAGTAGCGAATGAGCTGCGACTCCGAACTGCCGGCTTCGCGCGCGATCGCGGCGGTCGAGGTCTGCTCGTATCCGTTCTTCGCGAAGAGCGTTTTTCCGGCGTTGAGCAGCCGCATGCGCGACGTTTGAGTGCTGTCGCCAGCGTCGTTTGTGGACACGATGGGGCGGAGCCTACGCCCGGTGGAAGTACGCGTCAAGGTAGTGGTGCTACCAACGGACCGTAACCGGTTACTTTACAAGGGGTTGACGCCACTTGTAACAAATTCGTGTACACTGCGCCGTCCCCGAAAACCTGTCGTTTCCCTCTGGTTTGAACTCTCTCTCATCAACCTTCGAGGAGGCCTCCGCGTGCTTCGTGCCGTCCGCCTGATGCTGGTTCTCTGTCTGATCGTTCCCTCGTTTGTCCTGTTTGCCGATGACTACGACGATTGCGATGCGAACTTCATCGCCGCGATCGGATCGAGCGCTTATCAGTTCTCGCCGCTCCACGACGGCGACCTCGGAAGCGTCCGGCTCTTCTCCATCCTCTCCTACCAGCGTGCCGCGCACGAGAACCGTGTCGGCATGGCGATCTGGGAAGTGCGCATCGATCGCGCCGACGATGGCACGCGCGTGTTCACCACCGGCGGCCGCTCGTTCATCGGCCGCGAAGGTGCCGCCGTCGCCGAGTACTGGTGGGACGGCCGCGACGACCTCGGCGAGCTCGTGCCCGCCGGCAAGTACCGCTACACGTTCGCCGCGCGTTATCAGGCGTTCGGCCCCGTGAACGGCAAACTTCGTCCGATCGTCGGCGAGACCTTCGACTCGACGTTCGACGCCGAAGTCGAAACGGTTGCGAGCGACGACGTCATCGTCGACTACGCGCTTCCCGCGACGCAGGCGCGTGGTCTGCGCGTCAGCGCGAACGCGACGAGCTGCCAGGTGCAGCAGAACGCGCCGATGGAAGCAGGCTTCGCATACAACTTCTATTACGGCTCCACGCACTCGCACTCGAACTGGTCCGACGGCGGTTATCCGACGGGCGCGTGCAACAGCGGCAACACCTACGGCAGCGGCACGTTCACGCCGACCGATGTTTTCTCGTACGCGCGCAACACGTCCGGCCTCGACTTCTGGGTCGTCAATGAGCACAACCATCTGATCCAGGACGCGATCGCGACGAACAATCCGCCGGTCACCGAAGCGAAAGTCCGCCAGCGCTATCAGGACGGACGCACGGCCGCAAACAACGCGACCGTCAACGGCTCGTTCGTCGCGCTGTACGGGATGGAGTGGGGCGTCTCGACGAACACCGATCAGGGTCACGTCACGCTGATCGAATCTCCGGCGCTCATGGGCTGGGAAACGTGCACGACGTGCAACGGTCCGAGCGCGGAGTGCACGCCCGGCACGAACTGCTACTTCGACGTCTTCACGCCGAAGCGCTACGGCTACCTCGCGCTCTACGCCGCCTCGGTTGCGAATCCGTCGAGCGCCGGCGCCCTCGGCATCTTCAATCACCCCGACAGCGGCAACTTCGACAACTTCGCGTTCAACGCGAACGCCGACAACGCGATGCAAGGCATTGCGGTGCGCAGCGGACTCGCGTTTGCGACGCAGACGGACTGCGCGACGGCGAACGTCGGCGCGACGGACTACACGCAGCGTTGGAAAGAAGCGCTCAACAAAGGCTTCCACCTCGCGCCCGCGGCCGATCACGACTCGCACTGCAACAACTACGGCATGGCGTTGCCGACGCGCACCGTGTACCTCGCGCCGTCGCTGACGAAAGCCGACATCCTCGCCGCGCATCGCGCGCGTCACTTCTACGCATCTGAGGATCCGAACGCGCAGCTCGTGTTCCGGACGAACAACGGCAAGGTGATGGGCGACATCTTCACCTCCGCCGGCGGCGCGACGCTCGTCGCGAACCTCTACGATCCGAACGGCGAGTCGATCTCGACACTCGAGATCTGGCGCGGACAGATCGGCGGCGGCGTTCCCGCGTCGCCGTACGCGACGTACTCGAATCAATCCTCCGCGACGATCACCGAGTCGCTGACGTCCGGCACCTACTACTACTACGTGCACGCCGTGCAGGCCGACGGCCACGATCTCTGGTCCGCGCCGATGTGGATCACGTACACGGCCGGCGGCGGCGACACGACCGCGCCGACGACCTCGATCACCGCGCCTGCGAACGGCGCGACGGTCTCGGGGACGGTGAACGTCACCGCGAACGCGAGCGACAACGTCGGCGTGTCGCGCGTCGAGTTCTGGCTCGACGGCGCGCTCGCGAACACGGACAACGCGTCGCCGTACGCGTGGAGCTGGAACACGACCAGCGCGACGAACGCGTCGCACACGCTCGTGTCGAAGGCGTTCGACGCGGCGAACAACACCGGCACGTCCACGACCGTCACGGTGACGGTGAACAACGGCGGCGGCGGAACGTCCGCGAACGTCGGCGGCTGGAAGATCACGCAGGCGAATTCGACCGGCGAGTACACGATCCCGGCCGGCACCACGATTCCCGCCGACGGCTACCTCGTCATCGCGCGTCAGGCCGACAAGGCCGCATTCGAAACGTTCTGGGCGCGCACGCTCGGCGCGAACGTCACGTTCCTCAACTCCGCCGGCTTGATGCCGGTCATCAACGGCGATGAGAACTACACGCTGCGCAACGCGTCGCTCGTCGTCGTCGACGGCGCGACGCCGAACATGCCGGCGTCGGCCGCGCGGTCACTGCAGCGCACCGACCCGTGCTCGTCGACGTGGACCACGGTCCTCGAATCCGCAGCGAATGCAGGCAGCGGCGCGGGCGGTGGTTGCGCCGGCGGCGTGAAGCTCAACGAGTTCTCCGACGCGAGCGGCACGAACAACTTCGTCTACGAGTTCATCGAGCTGCACAACGACAGCGCCGCCGCGTCGGACACGACCGCGCCCACGACGTCGATCACCGCGCCCGCGAATGGCGCGACGGTTTCGGCGACGGTGAGCGTCACCGCGAACGCGAGCGACAACGTCGGCGTGACGAAGGTCGAGTTCTGGCTCGACGGCGCGCTCGCGTCGACGGACACGTCGTCGCCGTACGCATGGAGCTGGAACACGACG
>DASVNL010000292.1:0-2308 GCA_036383875.1 Thermoanaerobaculia bacterium | reverse complement strand
ACGTCGAGACGATCGAGAAGCTGTAGCGCCGATCAGCTCGCGTGCGTGCGCGACCGCCGACGCCGAGATCGACTCGCCGCCGAGCATCCGCGCGACTTCGTTCACGCGCTCTTCTTCGTCGTCGAGACGGCGGATGCGCGCACGCGTGTGACCCTTCACGTCTTCTTTCCAGACGTAGAAGTGCGTCGTGCCGAAGCTTGCGATCTGCGGGAGGTGCGTGACGCAGATGACCTGATTGCGCGCCGCGAGCTCCTGCAGTTTCCGGCCGACGACTTCGGCGACGCGACCGCCGATGCCGGCGTCGATCTCGTCGAACACGAGCGTCGCCGCGGCCGCGCGATTCGATGACTTGAACAGCGCCGCGGCGATCGCAAGCTGGATGCGCGACAGCTCGCCGCCCGACGCGATGCGTTGCATCGGCTTCGGCTCTTCGCCACGATTCGGCGCGATGAGGATCTCGACGCGATCGACGCCATCGGGGCTGGGCTCTTTCTCCGTCACGTCGACGCGCACGGTGGTGCGCTCCATCGCGAGGTCGTTGAGTTCTTTCTGGATGGCTTGCTCGAACCCGCGTGCGGCTTTGCGTCGCGCGGCGGTGAGTTTCTCCGCCGCCTTGCGATACGCCGCCTGTCGCGCCGCCTCGGCCTTCTGCAATTTGTCGACGCTCGACTCGTAGTCGGCGAGTTGATCGAACTCGTCCTGAATGCGGCTGAGATGTTCGAGCACGGCCGCGATCGAGCCGCCGTACTTTTTGTTCAGACGCTCGATGGTCACGAGGCGGTCTTCGACTTCGTCGAGACGCGCGGGGTCGAGTCGCACGGTTTCGCTGAGATTGCCGAGGGTGCGACCGAGCTCCTGGGCGCGATAGAGAACGTCCTGCAGGTCGTCGGCGATCTGGCGGACGTCGTCGATCTGCTTCGCGAGCGGCTGCAAGAGATGCAGCGCGCGGCCGAGCTGCGCGATCGCGGAGCTTTCGTCCTCGTCGATGAGCTGAAACGCGCCCGACGTTGCCTCGATCATCTCGCGCGCGTGGCTGAGAATCGCGCGCTCTCCGCGCAGCGCCTCTTCTTCGGCAGGATCGAGTTTCGCGGCCGAGATTTCGTCGACCTGATACTTGAGGAGATCGAGGCGCAGCGTGCGATCGCGTTGCGCGTCCGCCATCTCGCGCAGTTGATCCGCGGCGACGCGCCACTCGCGATACGCGTCGCGCGTCGCGTCGGTGAGCGACTCGTGATCGCCGTACTCGTCGACGAGCTCTCGGTAACTTTGACCGGCGACACGCTGATGCGACTCGTGCTGCCCGTGAATCTCGAGCACCGCGTCCATCGCCGTGCCGAGCTCGCGCACGGCGAATGGCGAGCCGTTGATGAGCACGCGTGCGCGACCACCCGCGGCGATTTCGCGTCGCACGATGAGCTCGAACGAACCGTCCTGCAGCTCGACGTCGATGCCGAGCTCATCGAGCTGACGTCGCAGGGTCTTCGGCAACTGGAACACCGCCTCGGCGGTCATCTTGTCGCTGCCCGCGCGAATCATTTCGGTCGAGCCGCGCGCGCCGCGCAGAAACTCGAGCGAGTCGATGAGCAACGATTTGCCTGCGCCGGTCTCGCCGGTGAGCACGTTGAGTCCGGCTCCGGGCTCGATGGCGAGCTCTTCGACGATCGCAAGATTGCGCACTTTGAGGTACGTGATCACGCCCGCCGAGTGCACCTCGGCAGCGCCTTTGCTTTTATCAGCCTCATGAAGACGAAATACCCCGTGCTCGCGGCGCTGCTTGCGGCCTCGATCCTCGCCACCGTTTCCTGTTCCAAGCAGGAAGCGAAGCAGGCGCAGGAGAAGGCGGAGACAACCGCCGCCAATGCGAAAGACAAAGTCCAGGACGCGATTGACGTCGCGGTGCCGCTGAGCGGAAAAGACGATCCCGCACAGCGCGAGAAGGAACGGTTCAACGAAGACTGGCGCACGCTCGAAAGTGTGCGCAACGCGCAGGCGATCCGTGCGCAGCAAGCTGCGGCCGCCGCGGCCAACGTGAAGTTCGTGGCGAACGCGAAGGAATCGTTCAAGGGCATGACGCCCGCTGCGATCAACGACGCGCCGGTGTCCATCCCGCTGAAAGGCGACGTCTCCGGACCGTCCGTGCTGAAGACGCAGGTCTATCTCGATCGCCTCAACTTCTCCGTCGGCGCGCTCGATGGCCGCTGGGGACGCAACACCGCGATCGCGCTGTGGTGGTATCAGCGTTCGCGCGGCATCAACGCCGCCGAGCCGGGCGCGATGGATGAAGCGACGTTCCGCTCGCTCGCGTCGG
>DASVNL010000291.1:0-1517 GCA_036383875.1 Thermoanaerobaculia bacterium | reverse complement strand
CGCGTCGACGGAAGTGCAGAACGCACTGTCGAGCCAGTTGCGCACGAAGCGCGCGTCGGGCGTGAACATCGACCATCACGCGCTCGATCATGCGGCGGCGCGCATCGCGCAGAGCTACGACACGATCAACGGCGGATTCGGCAGCGCGCCGAAGTTTCCGCCGTCGATGTCGCTCGACTTTCTGATGATGGCCGCGGAACGCACGGGCGACGCGCAACTGCGCGACATCGTGATCACGACGCTGACGAAGATGGCGCGCGGCGGGATGTACGATCAGGTCGGCGGCGGCTTTCATCGCTACTCGGTCGACGCGCGCTGGCTCGTGCCGCACTTCGAGAAGATGTTGTACGACAACGCGCTGCTCGCGCGGCTCTACACGCGCGCATGGCAATGGACGAAGGATCCGCTCTTCGCCCGGATCGCCAACGAAATCCTCGGCTTCGTCCAACGGGAGATGACCTCGCCCGACGGCGCGTTCTACGCGACGCTGGACGCCGACTCGGAAGGCGAAGAGGGAAAGTTCTACGTCTGGACGCGCGCGGAAATCATGGAAATCCTCGGCGAGGACGACGGCCGCGTCTTCTGCGCACTCTTCGACGTCTTCGAGCGCGGCAACTGGGAAGGCCACACCATTCTCAACATTCCGCGCGATCCCGCGGACGTCGCCGCCGGCTTCGACCTCACCGTCGATCAACTCATGGAGATCGCGTCACGCGGCAAGTGCAAGTTGTACGGCGTGCGCGCGAAGCGCGTGTGGCCGGGCCGCGACGAGAAGATGCTCGCGGGCTGGAACGGCTGGATGCTCGCGGCGTTCTCGGAAGCGGCGATCGCGTTCGGGAAGTACGACGATGTCGTGCGCAAGAACGCCGACTTTCTGCTGACGCGCATCGACGCGAGCGGACGGCTCACGCGTCACGCGAAGATCGTCGGCCTGCTCGAGGATTACTCGGGCGTCGCGTGGGGACTCACGCTCGCGTACGAGGCGACGCACGAGCGCAAATATCTCGACGCCGCGCGCACGCTCGCCGACGCGATTCTCGATCGCTTCGCGGATCGCGAAAACGGCGGCTTCTACGACACGCCGCTCGACTACGAAAAGCTGATCACGCGTCCGAAGGATCTCTTCGACAACGCGACGCCCGCGGGAACGTCGGTGACGTGCGACGTCCTGTTGCGACTCGCGCTGCTGTACGGCAACGAGGAGTACGCGAGCGCGGCGACCGACGCTCTGGAGAGCGTGTGGGCGCTCGCGGAGAAGTATCCGAGCGGCTTCGGATTCTTGCTCGGCGTCGCGGAATGGCGCGCGTCGCAGCCGAAGGAGATCGCGCTCACCGGATCATTTGATGCGTTGAAGCGCGTGGTAGGCGAGACGTACCTGCCGCATCGCGTGCTCGTCGCAGGGTCGCAGTCAGGGGACTTGCCGCTGATGCAGCACCGGCCCGCGGAGCAGACGCGCGCGTACGTCTGCATCGGCTACGCGTGTGAAGATCCGACGGACGATCCGGAACGGTTGCGCG
>DASVNL010000290.1:0-8114 GCA_036383875.1 Thermoanaerobaculia bacterium | reverse complement strand
ATCGCTTCGGGATCGGTGCCGTCGATCGTGATCGATGGGATCCCATATCCCGGACCTTTGTCCGCGAACGTGCGCACGGCGGAGTTGTTTTGCACGGGCGTCGAGAGCGCGGTCTGGTTGTTCTGGATGCAGAAGATCGCGGGGAGCTTGCGCGCGGCGCACGCGTTGATCGCCTCGTGCCATTCGCCGAGCGACGTTGCGCCTTCGCCGATGAACGAGACGGCGACGCGCGGTTCCTTGCGTAGCTGAAACGCCATCGCGATGCCGGCGATCGTGATCGCAGGACTGCCGAGTGGCGCCATCGCGGGGAAGATGCCGTGCTCCCAGTCGCCGACGTGCAGGTCTTTGCCGTTCATCGGCGCGCCGGCTTTGCCCATCTGCGCGCTGAGCACCATGCGCACGGTTTCGGGCGTGTTGCGCATGCCGAGGACGGCGCCGAGGTCGCGAATCATCGGGGAGATGACGTCGCCGTTTTCGACGTTGCGGCGCAGGCGGATGACGGCCGCGTAGATCGCTTCCTGTCCGAGAGAGCGGAAGCCTTTGCCCTGGAACGAAGCGTTGCCCCAGCGGACGTCGCCGCCGGTGAAGAATTGCTTGAGGCGATTGTCGGTCGCGCGTGTGAGGAGCATGCCGCGCAACATCTCGCGCTTCTCGTCGGCGGTGAGTGATGCCGCGATTTCCTCGCGATCGAAGAAGCCGTCGACGGCTTCGATGACTTCGCTGAGCGCCTGCGAGACGCGCGCATCCGCGCTCGTTCGCGGCGTGACTTCGCCGAGCTCGCCGACCTGCAATTGTTCCGTGAGTGCGGCGCGCAGTGCATCCGGGTCGCCGTTCGTGTTGTCGAACGCGCGCAGTGCGGCGCGCGCGGCGAACGGATATTTCTCGACGAGGAATGCGGCGAACCGGGATCTCATGCGCGGCGGATTATATGGATCGCCGCTGCAGGCTCACGAACGGTTCGGGATTTCCATGTTGTAGTAGAACATCGCCGTGACGCGCTCCGTCGGATTGGGGAAATCGGCGGGGAGCGGTTTGAGCGGCGACGACTGCTCGATCGCCTTCTTCGCGGCGAGGTCGTACGGCGGATGTCCGGAGGTCTGGAGAATCGTGACGTCGGAGATGCGGCCGTCGCGATGGATGGTGAAGCGGATCGTGACGACGCCGCCGATGCCCGACTTGAAGAGCGGCGGCATGTTCGCGTACCAGTTGACGCGGATGCGGCTGACCATCGACTGCGCGTAGTCGCCCCAGTCGTACCACTGCGTTTCGAAGGAGAGCGGCCCTTGTTCGGCGCTTCCTTTTTCGCCGCCGATGAGACCGTCGGCGCCGTCGGGACGTCCGAGGTTGCCGCTGCGGCCGGCTTCGCGAATGGCGGACTTCCAATCGATGCTGTTCATCGCCGACGCCTGCGTTGCCTGCGTGGCCGCGCGCGACTCGCGATACGCGAATGCGTCATCGCCGGGAGTGGATGGTTGCGGCGGAAACGGGCTGGCGGCGGATGCGGCCTGCGCCTGCGACGGACGCTGTCGCGGTGCAGCCTGCATCGGCGGTTGCTGCGCGCCAGGCCGCGCGTTCTCCTGACCGGGCGGAGGATTGAACGTGCCGCCGCCGTCGCCGGGGCGTCGCGTCGGTGTGAGGCCGGTGTCCACGGGCGTGGCGGCGCGACGGTTGGCGTCGGAGAGGGGGGCGTTGTACGAAGGCCGTTTCTCGAGTTTCTGACCGGGCGCCTCGACGAACTGCTGCTGCGGGTTCTGCTTGATGAGCTCGACGTAGCGCGCGATCGGGACGTTCTGCGCCGCGGGCGGCATCGGTTTGTAGGCGTGGACGAACCACCACAGCAGAGCGCCGTGGAGAAGAAACGAAACAATGACCGAAAGGCTCAGACCGCCGGTCTTTTTTCGTTCCGCGATGATGAGTTCGAGACGTTCCTCCACGTGCTGGTTCAGAAGGTGAGACGCTTGGGATTTCTTCCAAGTTTCGGTGATGCGGAAACACGCCGGGCCGCGCAGCGTAAACTGATCGTATGAGCGACATGCAGTATGTCCCACCGCCGCCGCCGGTGCCGCCCGCACCGC
The DNA here is from genome assembly GCA_036383875.1 of Thermoanaerobaculia bacterium. Classification (GTDB taxonomy): domain Bacteria; phylum Acidobacteriota; class Thermoanaerobaculia; order Gp7-AA8; family Gp7-AA8; genus QHVT01. The sequence continues at coordinate 6,039 of DASVNL010000290.1, read as the reverse complement.
CACGCACCAGTGAGCCGTCGTTCGACTTCGCGAAGCCGTTCACGTTCGTGTTCGACGATCCGCGCTGGATGCCGAAGATTCTGATCGGCGGGCTCTTCTATCTCGCGGCGACGTTCATCGTCGGCTGGTTCTTCATGATGGGTTACTTCGCGCAGATGGTGCGCAACGTGATCCGCGGCGACGAGCATCCGCTGCCCGAGTGGGAAAATCTCGCGACGCTGTTCAATGAAGGGCTGCGCCTCGTCGGCGTAGTGCTGTGCTGGGTTCTGCCGATCTTGCTGCTCGTGTGTGCGTTCATCGTCCCGATGATCGTGTTCGGCGCGGCGGACAGCGACGAGATGAACATGTTCGGCAGCGGTCTCGCGGGCTGCATGGCCTGTCTGATCGTTCCTCTGGCGCTTGCAGTAACGTTCTTCATGCCGGCGTCGCTGCTGTTCGCGACGGTGGAGCAGCGCTTCGGCGCGGCGTTCGAGTTCCGCCGCATCTGGCCGTTCATCAAGGCGAACATCGGCAACTATCTGCTCGCGATCGTGGTGTACTTGATTGCACGGATGCTTGGCGGGTTCGGCGTGGTGCTGTTGTGCATCGGCGTGATCTTCACGGCGTTCTGGGCGTTCCTGATCACCGGTCACGCGTTCGCGCAGGTCTATCGTCTCGCGGTGACTCCGTCTCCGGTTCCGCCAACGCCCCAGGTTTGATGAAACGCGATACGAAGATCGTCCTCACCGTCGTCTCCGCCATCCCGATCTTCATCCTCGGCATGTCCTCGTTGTGCTCGTTCGCCATCGCGAACGGCGCGTCGATGAAGTGGCGTCTTGCCTTCCGGATGATGTGTCACGGCCTCGAGCGTCGCTGTCTCGAGCTCTTCGACGTGCCGATGCCGATCTGTGCGCGTTGCACGGGCATCTACCTTGGGCTCTTTGCTGGTGTGTTGTTGTTCTGGCTCGTGCCGTTCCTGCGCGAGCGTGTGATGCGCAATGTGGCCGTCGCGGCGATCCTCCCGCTGGCGATCGACGGGCTGACGCAGCTCACCGGTCTGCGCGAGAGCACGAATTCGCTGCGGATGGCCACTGGGCTCATCGCCGGTTTGGCCTTTGGATTGTGGATTTTGAGCGCGGTCGAGCGGCGTGACGAAATGCGGGCCGTGTCTTCTTGACCTGACATGGGTGCTGGGTTACGCTTCGGCAACACCCACGCCACAGCCGAGACACACAGATGCGGCGGTCGCCGTTGGTTTTGTAATCGGAAAAAATGGCTTTCCAGGGCTCGCTGAAAGAACTGCCGCTCCCGGACATCATCCAACTCGTGAGTGTCTCCGGCAAGACCGGCAAGTTCACTCTGACGCGTGATGCCGACCGGGGCTTCATCTATCTGAAGAACGGGCAGATGGTCCATGCCGTCGTCGGTGATCTCATCGGCGAGGAAGCCATCTACTCGCTCGCGATCTGGAATCACGGCGAGTTTCAATTCACGCCCAGTGAAGAGCCCGATCGCCAGACCATCACCAAGTCCAACACGAACCTGCTGATGGAAGCGGCGCGCCGTCTCGACGAGTGGCGCGTGCTTTCGAAGAAGATCCCGTCCGTCGATCACGTGCCCGAGCTTCTGGCGCGCGACAACCGCCACGAGCAGGTCACGCTCAATCCGCACGAGTGGATGCTGATCACGAAGATCGACGGCAACCGCTCGATCATGGAGATCGGGCGAACGCTGAACATTTCCAGCTTCGACGTCGCAAAAATCCTCTACGGGATGATCACGGCCGAGCTGGTCCAGCTAAAAAAAAAATTTCAGCGCAACCCCGATGAAGAAAACGGCGATCTCATAGACCTCGCCGCGCGTATCCGCTCCATCGCCGAAGAGTGCATCGGCAACACCGCCCACAAGACCATCGAGCGCCACTTCCTCCACGCCCTGGACAGCATCATGAACGGCCAGGGTCCGCGCGCCCTCGACGCGATGGTGGAGGAGTTCGAGAAGACCGCCTCCCTCCTCCGCGGCGTCGTGATCACCGAACAACTGCGCAACCGCATCGCGGAAGTGCGCCAGTTGACGACGTAGTCGCCACACATCCATATGGAATGACGTCCGCCTGGGTGGCGTGCTACGCTCGCCAGCGTTTTGAGAGGAGGCCGTTCATGCGCAGACTGTTGTTGCTGGCAGTGCTCGTCTTTGGTGCATTCTCGATGCTTGCGGATGATGAGTGTCGTGCTTGTGATGTGATCTCCGATGCCTCGACCGGCATCACCACGGCAGCATGCAATCTGACCGTCCCGGATCAGATGGGAACGACGCAGTGCCACGTGAGTTACATCACGTTGCCGAACAGCATCGTGGCGCGATGTACCCCTGGCGGAAACGCCTGCATGTATATCGAAGTGAACGGCTGACGCATGCGGCGGTTCACGCTGCTGTTCCTGCTCCTCCTTCTCGCGGACACCACCACCGCCGCGCTGGTTTCCATCGTCGATGGCGAAGGGAATGTCGTGCCTGTCGACGGTGAGTTGATCGCGAGCGATGTGGTCGTCGTTGTCAAAGGCGGTCATGCCGAGGTCGCGATTCCGGATGGCGGCGCGATCGATGTGCAGCTTCGAAGTGCGGGGTGGTGGGCGCTTCCTGCGACGGTGTCGGCGACTGGTGCGCAGATTCGCGTGTGGCGCACCGGGACGGTCATCGGTCATGCGGTTGCATCGAAGGGCGTCGAACTGCCGGCCGCCCTGGTTGCGTCGATCGAAGTTCCTCCGCAACCGTTGCAGTCGCCGCCGATTCCGCGCGGAACGAAGTTCGAGTGTCCGGTCGCGAAGGACGGGACGTTTGCGTGCGAACTGCCGGCCGAGACGCTCGATCTCGTTCTGCGGTCGAAAGGGATGACGCCGCACTATCGCTGGGGAGTGGCGATCAAGCCTGGCGAGAAGGCCGATCTGGGATCGCTCACGCTGAAGGCGGGAGCATCGCTCGTCGTGTGGCTCGATCGCGCTTCGGCCGCCGCGACGAAAGGGAAGGCGACCGCGACGCTTACACGCATGGTTGCGGGCTCGCCTTCAGCGACTGCCGCGCGTTTGAGCGTGCCCGTTGCTGAGGCCAAATTCACGGAGCGCGGCTACGTGCAACTCGCGCCGCTTCCCGCGGGAACGTTCGGACTCGAAATTTCGGCGCCGGATTTTGCGAAGACGAAGGTGTCGCCGATTGAAATTTACGACGGCAGCGAGAGTGTGCTGCGAAAGCCAATCGTGCTCGAGCCGCCGATCGACGTTCTCGTGCGGATCACGCCGCAGCGCGATCCGCAGGGCAAGCCCTGGCGATTGATGTGGAATCGACTCGCGGATACGACGTCGCCGTTGAGCGGAGAGTCGCGCGAGCTCGTGGTGGACGAGCAGGGTGTGGTGACGGTCAATGGACAGTCCCCGGGCCAGTTCAGCGTCGCGATCGTTGATGCGCGCGGCAATCGAGTGATCGCGAAGGACGTCGCGATCGAAAGTGCGGCGGATGCGTTTCAGCCGATCACGATCGATTCAGAACCAGTGCGAGGAACCGTGAGACTGGGAGATGAACCGCTGGCGGCGGAAATCATCTTCGGCACGCGCGATGGCGCTGAACGCGTGACACTGACGTCGGATGAAGCAGGAGCCTTCGAAGGCTCACTGCCGCGGCTGGGCCGATGGACGGTGGAGGTGCGAAGTGACACCGAGAACGTATCCGCCGTTCGCCTGATCGACATCGCGAAGGATGAGGAGATCGAGATCCGGCTTGCTGATTCGACGATCGCCGGACGGGTGCTGGATCGCGACGGAGAGCCCGCGGCGAATGCGCGCATCGCGGTCATTTCGAATGGTCTGGCGCAATGGCACGATGCCGATGCGGCCGGCGCGTTTCAGATTCGCGGAGTGACTGGCCCAGTCTCGCTGCGAGCGCGTGCGCAGCGCTCGCGAGACGAAAGCGCAGCCGTCATGCTCGATCTCAGCGACGGACAGCACATTCGCAATGTGAATCTGAGGCTGGTTGGACAACGCGCCGTTCGTGGTCGCGTCGTGTCGGGCGGACAGCCGCTGGCCGGCGCGTTCGTCTCTGCCTATCCGAGTGCGGGGGGAGTCGTGCCGCGTGCGACGACGGATGTCGACGGTGGCTTTCAGTTGGATTTCCGTGAGACAGAGAACAGCGCAACGTTCATCATCGCCGCGGCCGGACGGACCATGTCCGCACATCAGCGTCCGTTGTCGGACGACGCCATCACGTTCGAGCTCGAATCGGTAGGCGGTGAGTTGATCGTTCAGCTTCCCGACGACGCCGGTCGCTTTGCGATTTTCCATAACGGTGCGCGCCTCGGCACTCAGGAACTGTTCGACTGGGCGCAAGCCCACAACCGGACACTGATCCGCGGCAACACCATCTCGATTCCGGAACTGGCGCGCGGAACCTATCGAGCTTGCGTGCAAGTCGCGAAGAGCGGCGAGGTTTGCAAGGACGCGACGCTCGTGCCGCGCGGTTCCATCACCATCGATTTCCGCCAATGAAAAAGCGGCGCGCGTTTCCGCGCGCCGCTTCGAGAACGTTCGGCTAGGTCATTCGGCGCAGGGCGATCATCGCGAGCATTGCGGCGATGGCGATGAGGGCCCACTCGCTGACGGTGGGGATGGTGGAGATGGCCTGGATGACGATCGGCGTCGGTTCGTTGTCGTCGGTGGCGTCGCCGTCGTCGTCCGTGTCCGTGTCAGATCCGTTTTGGGACGGGTCGCTGACGGTCGGACCCGTCGGTGGCTGGCCGGTGGCGGTCGTCGTGACGTTGTACGTGATCGTGGTGCAAGTCGCGTCGAGGTGGATGACGACGGTGATCGTCGCCGACTCTCCCGGATCGAGCGATGCGCCGGCGAGGAGCAGGTTCTGATTCGCGTTGCCGTTGAATGTGACGTCGACCGGCAGGTCTGCGCTGGTGATCGAGAGGATGTTGTACGTCGCGGGTGCGACGAACACCGAGGCGAGGGGCAGCACGGATTGGACGTTCGTGAGCGTGACGTTGCCGAGATTCGCGAGGCGAACTTCGAGCGTCACGTCGTAGACACCGCACGTGCCCTGGTATTCGGAACTGACGACGCGCAGCGCGGCGCCGATGCGCGGGTCGGCGGCGATGATCGTCGCGAGGTGATCTTCGATCTCGCCGTCGCTGGCGAGTCCGGTGATGCCGAGACCGGCCTGCGTCGAGATGCGTGCGCGCACCGGAACCGTGCCGACGACTGCGCCGGCAGGCACCGCGACCGGGAAGGTCTGCGATGCATTGGCTCCCATCGATTGTTCCGTGACCACGTGCTCGCCTGCGTCGGCCCAACTGCCGTTCGCGTTGAAGTCGATCCAGAGATTGGCGATGCCGCCCGTCGCGCCGGTGGTGAGCTGCACGTTGCCGGTCACCGCGGGGATGAGCTGCGTCGTGAACGTCACGCCGTCTTCGTCGTCGCTCGTGGCGAGGTCGTCGCCGTTCGCACCTGCGGACGGCGCGCCGTTCGCTTCGGTGTCGACGAGCGTGCCGAGGGTCGGGTTGTTCGCGGAGAGCACGACGTGACGCGCGCCGTTCGATGCGAGCAGCGTCGGGTACGACGGATCCGCCGCGTCGCCGAAGTCGAGACCGTTCACGATCGTCGCGTAGTCTTCGACTTCGCCGTCGTTCGCGGCGAAGTGCGGCGACGCGACACCCATCGTGCTGAGGCGGAAGCGCGCGTACGTCGGCGCGGTGCGCGCGGAGCACGGCACGTTCACCGGGACGATGTTCGCACCGGCCGTGAGTGCGAGTGACGTCGCGATGCGATCCGTGACGTCGAAGACGCCGTTCGCATCGAAGTCGATCCACGCATCGAGACGCGACGCGTTGAGACCCGCGGTGTTGGTGTGCGTGACCGTGACGTTGGTGCTGCTGCACGCCACGAACACCGGAGGCAGCGTGACGCCGTCTTCGTCGGCGCCGTCGCCGGTTGCGCCCGCGGAGGGCTGGCCTTGCGATTCGGTGTCGACCGTTGCGCCGAGGCTGTAGCCGGAGACGACGACGTGATGCGG
>DASVNL010000289.1:0-8211 GCA_036383875.1 Thermoanaerobaculia bacterium | reverse complement strand
AGCGCGATGTCGCGATCGTCGTAACCGGCGCCGCTCGTGCCGTAACCCTGCACGTACGCCGCGGGCAGTCCTGCTGCGAATGCCTGCAGTGCGCTGATCGGAGCGTTGATGCCGAGTGCGGGAATCGCGGGAAGTGCGGAGAAGATGAAACGTCCACCGAAGTGCAACGGCAGCGCGGTCTCATTCGTCTTCACGTGATTGAAATCGAAGCCCGCCTTCGCGAAGTGGTTCGCGCCAGCGAAGTTGATCGTGTCTTTGAGCTGATAGCGTTCGTTGTCGCGCGGCTGCGGCGTGAAGCGCTGACGCCCGACGCTCGCGACGCCGACGATCTCCACCGTCGGACCGCCTTTCGCGAACCTGTCGCAGATCCCGCCGCAGTTCGGATCGAGTGAGCTGATGAGCTGCTCTTCCGATGCGTACTGCCCGCGCAGTTCGTTGATCCAGCGCGGCGAGATCATGTCCGTCTCATTCAGCGCGACCGCCCAGTCTTTGCGATCCTGCAACGCACCGCGACTGCGCGCGGTAATGCCGCCGAACGGCTCGATGTTTTCGTTGAGCAGCTTCGCGTAGTTCGCCCGGATGTTGAAGTTGTGCGCCGGCGACCACTGGTGATCGATCTTCGCCAAATACTCCTCGGCACTCACCTCGTAAGGCACGTTCCCGAGCTCGACGGGAAATCCGTTCGCGTTGAGCAGCGCCGCCGCCGCCGGATCGATGTTCACGAAGTTGTTCGTCTCGACGTCGAGGCTTTCGAGCGAGAGGAAGAGGAACGTGCGATCGCGCACGATCGGTCCGCCGAACGTCGCGCCGTACTGCGACTGATCGAACGGAGCCTTTTCGCGCGAGATCGAGTTGCCGAACACGTCTTCCTTTTCAAAGACCGACTTCGCGTTCAAGTCATCGTTGCGGAAGAAGTAGAAAAGATTGCCGCTCGGCTCGTTCGTGCCGGAGCGCGTGATGATGTTCACGACGCCGCCGGACGCTTTGCCGAATTCGGCGGAATACGAGTTCGTGAGGACCTGGAACTCCTGGATCGCTTCCTGGCTGAACGTCGCGCGCACCGCGCCGACGATCGGATCGTTATTGTCGACGCCGTCGACCATGATGTTGTTCGAGCGCGCGCGCTGGCCGCCGAACGACAGTCCCGACGTCGCCGATGCGCCCTGCTGCGGCGTGCGATCGGTCGTCACGCCGGGCGTGAGCACGCTGAAGCTGAGGAAGTTGCGGCCGTTCGTCGGGAGGTTGTCGATCTGCTCCTGCGACACGACGGTCGAGACGTCGGCCTGCGTCGTGTCGACGACCGGCGCGGCTGCGCTGACGACCACCGACTCCGACAGGCCGGGCCGGAGCTCGAACCGGAGATCGACGCGCTGCCCGAGTTGCAGCCGTACGTCGCGGCGCATCTGCACGAATCCGTCGAGCGTCGCCACGACCTGGTACTGGCCGGGAGTCAGCGCGGCGATGTAGTAACCGCCTCGCGCGTCCGCGATGGCGATGCGCGACTGATTCGTGGCGACGTTCGTCGCGGTCACGGTCGCACCAGGCAGCGGGACGCCCTGCGGGTCGACGACGTTGCCCTGAAGGTCGGAGCCGGTGAGTCGCGCCTGGGCAAATGCGAGCACCGGAAACACGAGAACAATGAGGAACACGAGAACGACCCGGGACATTGGGCGCATGACTTCCTCCTCGTCGTGATTGGTTGTTGGTTGTTAGCCGACGCTGATCGTTTGCCTCACCGAAGACTCCCGCTCGGCGCCGGCGCGATCGACCACCAGCGTCGCGATGCGCTCGCGGTGGAAGGTCGCGTCGCCGAACGTCGTCTCCGACGCTTTCGCGCGTTTGTAATAGAGCTGCAGGTCGTGCTCCCAGGTGAAGCCGATCCCGCCGTGCACCTGCACGCCGCGATTCGCGACTTCGCGAAACGCATCGCTGCAGTACGCCTTCGCGACGGACGTCGCGAGCGCCGCGGCCTGCGGCTCGTCGTGCGTCAACGCCCACGCGGCGAAGAGCGTCGCGGAGCGCGCACTCTCGGTGAGCAGAAGCATGTCCGCGCATTGATGCTGCACGGCCTGAAACGACCCGATGACTTTGCCGAACTGCTGGCGCGTCTTCGCGTAGTCGACGGTCGTTTCGAGGATCCACTGCATCCCGCCGACCATCTCCGCGCACAACGCCACCGTCGCGACGTCGACCACTCCGTCGTTGCGCCCGAATGCATGGGACCCAATCGAATAAATCTTGCGCGTCTCGTCGATCGACGGTGTGCGCACGACGTTCGTCTTCTCCACTTCCTCGAGACCGTCGCCGCTGAAGCGCACGATGAGATCCGCGACGCCCGCGTCGAGGACGAACTCACTGCCGAGTGCGAGCGTCGCGCGCATCTCGCCTGCCGCGATCGGCTCGAGCCATTTCTGCTTCTGCTCGTCCGATCCCGCGCGGACGATCGCGGCCGTCGCGACGATCGTCGCGAAGAGCGGGCCGGGCATGCACGCGCGTCCCATCTCTTCGCAGACGACGGCGAGATCGACGAAGCCGAGTCCGAGTCCGCCGTACTGTTCCGGGATGATCAGCGACGTCCAGCCTTGATCCGCCGCGGCGCTGAAGAGCGCGCGATCGTCGGCGTCGTCCGTGGCCATCGCGGCGCGCACTCGCTCCGCTTTGCATTCGCGCGCGAGAAACTCGCGCGCCGAGTCTCGAAGGAGTTTCTGTGGCTTGCTGAGATCGAAATCCATGTCATGTCTCCGCGTGTCATCCGTGCGTCAGCACGCGATCCCCTGCCGGTAGCCCGCGCGTTTCCCTTCGGCGGGGGATCCCGTGCTCGCGAACGGGATGACACGAGGGCGCGTGTTCATTTCAGTAGCTCTTGGGCAATCCCAAAACTCTTTCCGCGATGATGTTTCGCTGAATCTCGCTCGTGCCGGCTTCGATCGTGTTGCCGCGAGCGCGCAGATACGAATGCGCCCACTGGCCACCGTCGAAGTCCGCGAGTTGTCCGTAGGGACCGAGGATTTCCTGCGCGGTTTGCTGCGTGCGCTGGTTCATCTCGCTCCAGTACAACTTCAACGTCGACCCTTCGGGTCCGGGCACGCCACTCTTGCCGAGCGACGTCAGCGCGCGATTCGTGTTCATGCGCAGGATCTCGAGCTCGAGGTACGCCTGCGCGAGCTTCTGGCGCACGATCGGATCGGCGCTCGCGGGTTTGCCGTTGCGGTCGATCGTGTGCGAACGCGCGATGAGCGCGTTGAGGCTGCGGCGAAACAAGACCTGCACGCCCGTGCCGAGGTTTGCGCGTTCGTTCATCAGCGCGGTGATGGCGGTCGTCCACCCTTCATTCACGCGGCCGAGGACTTGCGACATCGGCACGCGGACATTCGAGAAGAACACTTCGTTGAACGCGGCGTCGCCGTTCATCATCCGCAGCGGACGCACCGACACGCCTTCCGAATGCATGTCGACGAGCAGGCAGGTGATGCCCTTGTGTTTCGGCGACTCGAAGTCGGTGCGCACGAGCAGCAGGCACCAGTCCGCGATGTGCGCGAAGCTCGTCCAGATCTTCTGGCCGTTGACGACAAAGTCATCGCCCTCGATGAGTGCTCGCGCACCGAGTGAGGCGAGATCGCTGCCGGCGTTCGGCTCGGAAAAGCCCTGACACCAGATCTCCTCGCCCGACAGGATCTTCGGCAGATAGCGCGCCTTCTGCTCGTCGGTGCCCATCGCGATGATCGTCGGCCCGACGAGCGAGAGTCCGATCGTGCCGATGAGATGCGGCGCATCCGCGAGCGCGAGCTCTTCCTGAAAGATCGCCTGCTCCATCAACGTCGCGCCGCGACCGCCGAATGCTTTCGGCCACGAAATGCCGGCCCAGCCGCCTTCGAACAGCGTGCGCTGCCACTGCTTCAGTTCATCGACGGACTTCGCCGCGACGACGTTGTCGCGCAACCACGCGCGGAACTCGTCGCGAAAGGATTGCTCGTTGGGAGTGAGGTTCAGATCCATTCGTTCTCCAGATGTGCGAAGCGTGCGACGTCATGCGTTCGCCCTCAGCATCAGTTCGGAAATGTCTTCGACTTTCATGCGGCCGCGCACGCCGTCTTCCATCATCGACATGCAGAACGGACAGCTCACCGCGAGCGTCTCCGCGCCCGTCGCGACGGCTTCGTTCGCACGTTCGACGTTCACACGTTTGTCCGCGGGCTCGTCGACGAAGCTCATGCCGCCGCCACCGCCGCAGCAGAAACTCTTGTTGCGCGAGCGCTCCATCTCGATCGTCGCTCCCGCGACCTGGCGCGGCGCGTCGTACACGCCGTTCTGGCGGCCGAGGTAACAGGGATCGTGCAGCGTGACCTTGTCTTGCGACGGCGGCTGGAGCTTGCCGTCGTTAGCGAGCTTCGCGAGGTACTCGCTGTGATGCTGCACGTCGAACGTGCCGCCGTACTGCGGGTACTCGTTCTTGAACGTGTTGAAGCAGTGCGGGCACGGCGTGATGACGCTGCGCACTTTGTACTTCGTGAGATTCGCGATGTTGTCCTTCGCGAGCATCTCGAACAGAAACTCGTTGCCGATGCGGCGCGCGGGATCGCCGGAGCACTTCTCGTCGCGACCCATGATCGCGAACTTCACGCCGGCCTTCTGCAGCAGTTGCGCGGTCGCACGCGTGACGCGCTGATTGCGCTCGATCAGCGAGCCGCCGCAGCCAACCCACAAAAGCACTTCCGCATCCTGCGCGGTGCTGACGTGTTGCACGTCGAGGCCCGCGGTCCAATCAATGCGCGTCGCCTGCGTGCCGCTGAACGGATGTCCGCGCTTCTCGAGCGACAGCACCGCGGCCTGCATCGTCTCCGGATAGTCGGCCTGCTCCATCACGAGATGACGGCGCATGTCGACGATCTTCGGCATCTGCTCGATGAACACCGGACACGCTTCGACGCACGCCGCGCACGTCGTGCACTCCCACAACGGTTCCGGCGCGGCAGCGCCCGTGATCACGTCGCTGCCTTCGGGCTGATCGCGCAGTTGCAGGATGATGTCGCGCGGCGACAGCGACTTCCCGACGGTGTGCGCCGGACAGACAGCGGTACAACGTCCGCATTCGGTGCACGCGTCGAAGTCGAGGCGATCCTTCCAGGTGAAGTCGGCGAGATTCGCGACGCCGAGGCGTTCCTGTTCGAAGTCGACGCTCTTGAGCGACGCGCCGATCGGCTCGAGTCGCGACGTGTAGATGTTCAGCGGCGCGGTGAGGACGTGGCGCATCTTCGTAAACGGCAGCCACGCGAGAAACGCGAAGCTCGCGAGGAGATGCAGCCACCACAACACGCGATGCGCGGACTGCATCGCGCTCGCGGACATCACGGACACCGACACGCTGCCGAGCGCGTTGCCGAACGGCGACCACGAACGCCACGGATCATTCGTCGCCTCGATGCGCCACGCCTCGACGAGGAATCCCGTCAGCGCGATGACGAAGATCGACAGGAGGATCAGTCCCGCTTCGTCGGTGTGGACGAGTTTGTCGGGACGGTTCACGTAGCGCCGCACCGCGGCCATGCCGACCGCGATCAACACGAGCGCGCCGAAGACGTCGACGACGAACGACTGGAAGTAGAGGTAGAACGCGCCGCGCATGATCGACGTGCCGAAGTCGGCGTCGAGCGCGACGACGATGGTCGCAATCGTGAGAACGACAAATCCGTACGTGAGGAAGCGATGAAAGACGCCCGCGTACGTGTCGCGCGCAGTGCGACGTTGCGCGAGTGCGTGCTCGAACAAACGCTTGATGCGCAACGCGGGACGATCGAAGCGCGCGCCTTCCGCCTTGCCGCGACGCCAGCGCTGCACGCGCCGCCACACGCCCCACGCCCCGATCGCAATCGCCGGCGCGAGCAACAGGTACATCACCCAGACGTGGGAGATGTTCCAGTAGATCTCGCGCGTGGCATTGGTCATTTGCGCTCCGCGAGTTTCTGCCGCAGCAGCGGCACGACCTTGCGATAGTCATCGACGACGCCGAAGCGCGCATGTTTGAAGATCGGCGCCTCGGGGTCGATGTTGATCGCCGCGATGGTCTTCGCCTCCGAGATCCCGGCCATGTGCTGACTCGCTCCGGTGATCGCGATGGCGATGTACAACTCGGGCGCGACCTTCTTGCCTGTCTGTCCGACCTGCCACGTCGGCGGCACCCACCCCGCATCGCACGCGGCACGCGACGCCGCCATCTGCGCGCCGATCAGATCGGCGAGCGGCTGCAGTTCATTGAGAAATCCTTCCGGTCCGCCGACGCCGCGCCCGCCGGACACGATCACGTTCGCGTCCTCGAGCCGCGTCGCACTCTGCTCCGCAACGTTGCGCTCGACGATGCGGGTGCGAGTGTCATCCCGTGCGTCAGCACGGAATCCCGCGCCGTCTTGCAGGGGATCGATGCGCGCCTCGGGCAACGGCGCCGCATCGAACGATCGCGCGCGCAGCCACACGACCGCGGGCGAGCGTTTCAGCTCGATCACGGCCTGCGCCTTGCCGCCGTACACCTGCCGCGTGACGCGAATCTTCCCGTCGACGCGTTGCACCGCGGTGCCGTCGCCGACGCACGCGCCGCCGAGGCGATGCGCGAGCCGCGGCGCGAGCTCCTGGCTGTACGTGTCGTTCGCGAGCAACACGACGTCCGTACCACGACACGCATCGACGAGCGCCGCCAGCGTCTCTTCGATCTGATACCCGTCGACGCGAATCGCGCGCGTGTCGCCGCCGAGGTTCGCGGCGGCGCCGGCGAGTCCCTGCGCGGAGCGGTCTTCGTTGAAGTACACGATCACGTTCGTCATAGCGCCGCCGTGATCTCCGTGACGCGTCGCGCGAACTCGCCGGCGTCGATGAATTCGCAGCGCGTTTCCTTCTGCGGGATCGCGAGCTCGACGACCTCGTAGTAATCCTCGCTCGCGACGTTCAACTCCGACGACGTGAAGCGCGTGAGCGGCTGCCGGTGCGCCATCATCACGTCGCGCACTTTCGGGATGCGCGGCACGTTGTGCTCGTCGTTCGTGATCGTCACGACGACGGGCGTTTGCGCCTCGACGATCTCGAAGCCCGATTCCGTCTGACGTTTGATCTGTAACGAAGGGCCGAGGGCTGAGGGCCGAGGGCCGAGGGGGGCAACAGCATCGGGTTGCGGCCCCTCGGCCCTCGGCCCTTGGCCCTCTGCCCTTTGGATAACATCCGCAAACGCAACGTATGGAATCCCAAGTTCCTCCGCGAGCAGCGCTCCCGTTTGTCCCGCTCCCCAATCGCCGGCTTCGCGTCCGAGCAAAATCAAATCAAATGTTCCGAGCTTGCGGATCGCAGCGGCCAGCGTCTTCGCGACCGTCAACGGATTCGGCTTCGCGTTCGACTCGTCGACGACGAGCGCCGCGGCGTCGGCCTTCATCGCCAGCGCCTTGCGCAGCGTGTCCTCGGCGCTCTCCGCGCCGAACGACAACACCGTGATCGTGCCGCCGCCCGACTTCTCGCGAAACTGCAGCGCAGTCTCGAGCGCGTTCTCACAAAAAATGTTCGTGACCAGCGACGCCGATCCCGGCTCCGCTTCCTTCTTCGACGCGTCGATGCGGAAGTCGCGCGCGGGCACTTCCGGATCGAGGATCTGTTTCATGCAGACGAGAATGTTCATGTCCCTCAAACGGCGCGCAGCTTGCGCGTCAGAACTCCGTGGAGTGTGGTGTCGACGATCTGCTCGGCGATCTCCGCCGCGGTCAGCGCGCCATCCGCCTGGTACCAGCGCGAGAGCCAGTTCACCGCCGCGATGATGTTGAACGCGACGACGGTCGTGTTGACGTCGCGCAGCTTGCCCGCGACGCGCAGCTCGTCGAGTGTTTCGCGGAGGTGATCGAGATACGCGCGCTTGAGCTTCGTGACCTTGCGCGCTTGTTGCGGCGTCAGCGCGCGCGCCTCATCGACGAGGATCGTCACCGCGCCGTCGCCGCGCGTCACGAGTCGCGCGTGCGTCTCGATGACGAAGCGCAGGCGCTGCAGCGGGTCGGCCATCAGCTTCGCCGGCTCGAGCACTTCTCGCTGCAGCTCCTCGAGTCCGAACTTCATGATCTCGAAGAGGAGCTCGGTCTTGCCGCTGATGTAGTGATACAGGCCGGCCTTGGTGATGCCCAGCGCGTCGGCGATGTCGCTGACGGACGTGGCGTCGTAGCCCTTCTGCAAAATGATCTTCGCCGCGGT
>DASVNL010000288.1:0-17423 GCA_036383875.1 Thermoanaerobaculia bacterium | reverse complement strand
ATCACGCGTCAGGCGCGCTTCGCGGCGGTGACGAACTTGCGTGGCGCGGTGCGACGGACAAAGTCGCGTGGATTTCTCGTCAGTGACTTCGTGACGCGCGGCGTCATCCCGTCGGACGTGCACGAATACGCGGGATTTCATCTCATTGCCGGCGACGCGGACGGCGACGTTGTTTATGTCACGCCGGAGCAACGCGAAACGCTCGTCCCGGGCGTCTATGGATTCAGCAATGCGCCATTGAACGAAAATTGGCCAAAGACCGAATTCGCAATCGAGTCGATGCGCAATGCATTGACGATTGAAGACGCCGAGGAGCTCGTGGACACAATGATGCGATTCCTCATGACGTCGCGCGGGATTGGCGATCGCGAGAGCGAAATCTTCATTGCAGACGAGCGGTACGGCACGCGTGCATCGACGGTCATAGTCGCGTCCGCGGATACGATTTTATTCAGCGAGCAGAGCTTCACGCGCCGCGGAATTGCACAAGGCGAACGCCGCAATTTCCGCGTTTCCATCGGCGTGTGACTTGCAATTTCCTCGTCGGCTTTTGAACGCATCGACACGAAGGAGGAAATTGGTATGGCTTTCTGGGATCGCGTGCGAGAAGGCGTAAACAATTGGAACGACCGCGACCGGGATGACGACCGTTACGATCGCTCTCGCGACTTCGACCGCGGCAATTTCGATCGCGGCAATTTCGACCGGGATCGCGATTTCGATCGCGGCCGGTTCAGCAGTAGCAGCAACAATCGCGACTTCGACCGTCCGTACGATCGCGGATACGGCTCCGACTATTCGCGTCCGCAGAGTCAGCATTTTTCAGGCAGCGACCGCGGCTACGATCGGATGGACCGCGACCGCTGGAGCGAATACGACCGCAACAATCCGCAATATCGCGGCAGCTCGGATCGCTTCAATGACCGCTACAGTGGCGGCGGAAGCGGAAGCGAATTCGACCGAGGCAACAATTACGGATCGCGCGGAAACCCGAGTGGCAATTTCGGTCGCGACAATTACGGCAGCGGGATTTATGGCGACCGCAATTACGGCGGCAATTACGGTGGTGGAAGCGAACCGCGTCATTCGAGCGGCCGGAACCTTGGAGGATTCACGGGCCGCGGCAATTACGACAGAACGGATTTCGAGTCCGACCGCGACCGCTACGACCGCGATCGCGACGAACGCAATCGCTGGAACAACAACGACGACTGGGATCGAAATCGCAATCGCTGGTAAGCGGGAAAGGCGAACGGCGGGTGCGAGCCCGCCGTTCTTTTTGTTTATTCGCTCGCTTTGCCGATTTGCGTCTCGCGATCGGCGAGGCGCAACCGATTGTGAACATCCTGCACGCCGCGACACGAGCCGGCGATGTCCTCGGCCGGCCGTTTCTGCCAGCGGCTTCCCACCGTGCCGTTCAACGTGACCTCGCCGTTGTCCACGGTCACGTCGACGTCCGTCGCGTCGATGCCCGCGTGCTGCGTCAGGAGCTCGTTCACAGTCGCGCGGATGTGATCGTCATCGCGACGCCAGTTCTTCGGGCCGCGTCCGCGAAAATTCTGTTCGGGCTGCGCCGGGTAGTCGCGGGGCTCGCGCGTGTAGTCGTCGGACCGGCCGCCGCCGCTCCAGCCTCCGTCGCGCGCGTACGGTCCGCCGAAATCGTGCTGATCTCTCATCAGGCGATCCTCCTTTTTCCGCGAGAGAGCACTGCAATTCACATGCGTTATCGTGATGCGCATGAAGGCTGCGGTCGCTTCGCGCGACGTCACCATCGACGAGCTCGCGACCGGCGGCTACACGCTTCTCGGCGTGCTCACGCACGCGTCGCTCGGCAAGTTCGTCGTCGAGTACTTTCTGCGCCGCACGTCGTGGCTCACGCGCGCGCATCATCTGATGTCGCTGACGACGATCGTCGCGATCGTGCTCGTCGCGCTGCGGCAGGAGCGTTCGTGGCTGTACTGCCTCGAGTCGTTCGGCGCCGCGCTGGTCGTGCTGTTCGTGATCGTGCTGCCGATTCACGAGCTCGTGCACGCGATCGCGTATCGCCTCGTCGGCGCGCGCGACGTTCGCTGGGATTACTCCGCGCGGATGCTCGCGGTGTGGGTGGTCGCGCATCGATTCGTGGCCGATGCGCGCGCATTCGCATTCGTCGCGCTCGCGCCATTCGTGATCATCAACGCGGCATTGATCATCGCCGCGCTGATCTGGCCGTCGATCGCGGTGTTCCTGCTGTTCGTGCTGCTGTGGCATCTGCACGGCGCGAGTGGCGACTGGGCGCTGCTGAACTTCATGTGGTTGCATCGCGCGGACGGATTCTGGACGTACGACGATGCTGACGCGGGGCGTTCGTGGTTCTACGGCCGGGTGTAGCATTCCGGGCGTGCATCCATCGATGAAATCGCTCGCTCTGCTGCCGCTCGTTCTGCTGCTGTCTGCGTGTGCGTCGTCGACGGCGATGGAGCCGGATCAGGTGTACGACTGCGGGCCTGGCCACGAGATCGAGATCCTGGCCGGACTCGAAGGCGCGCGGCAGCACATCGATCCGGGCCAGGAGCTCGCGTTTCTGGTCGAGGTCGCGAACAACTCGCATCAGGACATCGTCGTGGATCAGATCCGGATCGAGCCGAACGCGAAGGGCCGCAACACGTCCGAGCTCGATCCGGTGTATCAGAGCGTGCAGCAGGAGATCCTCGAGGGGAAAGATCACCTGTTCCGCTTTCCGGTGCGCAGGCGTCTCAATCCGACGATGACGTCCGAGACGACGCTTTCTTCGGCGCCGGAGATGACCGTGACCGTCCTGTTGAAGAACGGCGACGCGTACCGCTGTTCGTTCTCCCTCGGCCGGTAGCCTTCTCCGCCACCTGCTGCTGCGACGTCGGTTTCAGAACGCCGAGGTACGTGACGATTGCGGCGGGTTGCGGATCGACGTCGGGGCGCGTCGCGCGCGCGAATCCGCGCGTGACCAGCTCGCGATTGATGAACAGTCCGTCGGGGGAGCGGTAGACGTAGAACGCATCGCCGCGCAGCTCGATCATCGCGAATGAATTCGCGAGCGTCCAGTGCAGCAGAGCACGCGCCTGCACTTCGTCGGTGATCTCGATGCCGGAGAGCTGAATGGTTCCGCGAACGCCGTTCGCCTCGACGACGAGCGTCCGCCCGTTCGTCACTTCGACGACGCGGACCATCGCCGCGTCGGCACTCACGGCGAGGCAAAGCAGGAGCAGAAACAGAATGATTCGGTGAGCCATCTTTCGATCGGTGCAGAGGGGGCAACTCGATCGACGCCGGCGAACGCCGGGGCACGGTGTGGTGCGCGAGAGTGTACACGAACTCGTGCTTGCGCACCGCCACATCGATCCCTATAATCCGCGCTCCCACCGGCTGGAATGAAGGTTCCGGCCGGGCCGTTAAGGGAGCCGTTGTAACCGCTGTAACCCAGGTGTGGGGCTGTAGCTCAGTTGGGAGAGCGCCTCGTTCGCAATGAGGAGGTCGTCGGTTCGATCCCGTCCAGCTCCACCACGTTTTCTTCCCTGATTCAAGCCGGTGATCGCGCCCGGCTCACGCCGACAGGGGAAGTCTCAACGTCACCGTTGTTCTCTCACCCTCGATCCCTGTGACTTCGATTTGGCCGCCGATGAGGTGGGCGCGTTCGCGCATGCCGAGGAGTCCGATCGAGCGTTCTCCGACGCGTTCACTTTCCGTGATGCCGCGACCGTTGTCGCCGATCTTCAGGACGAACGCGCCCGTGTCTTCGGCCACTGTGACGTCGACGCGCGTCGCGCGCGCGTGACGCAGGACGTTCGTGAGCGCTTCCTGGAAAATTCGGAAGACCGCGGTCGATTGCACGGGATCGAGCTCGATGTCGGGAGCGTTCGACGATTCGTAGGTCACGGCGATGCCGGTGCGATTTTCGAATTGGCGCGCCTGCCACTCGAGCGCTTCTTCGAGTCCGAGAACGTCGAGCACGGGAGGCCGGAGATCCGACGCGATTCGGCGGACGATTCCGATCATCGTGTCGGTCACGCCGAGCATGCCGGTTAATTTCTCGCGCAGCTCGTCCGGCGGCAGCGATTTCTTGCGGATGCTTTCGAGATCCCAGCGCAGACTGGTGAGCGTCGCGCCGAGCTCGTCGTGAATTTCGCGCGCGATGCGGATTCCTTCCTCTTCTCGCGCCGATTGCACACTCGCGGACAGTGCGCGCAGCTGTTCGCTCGTCGATTTGAGCTGATCTTCCGCGCGTCTGAGCTCCGTGACGTCCTGCGTCGTACCGACCACTCTCAACGCCACGCCGTTCTCGTCGTGCTCGATGTTGACGAGCGAATGGAGCGTCCGCTCGCCATCGTCGCCTCTGATGATGCGATATTCGATTTCGTACGGCTCGTGCAGTGTGACCGCGCGTTCCCAGGCGCCGCGGACGCGCGCCACATCGTCCGGATGGATCATGTTGAACGCGCGATCGTAGAGATCGGGCGCGCCCGGCTCTGCGCCGAAAATGCGGCAGCATTCGTCCGACCACGATCGTTCGAACGTGCGCAGGTCGAAGTTCCAACTGCCGACATGCGCGATGCGTTGCGCCTCGTTCAATTGCTGTTCCCGTTGCGAGACCTGTCCCTCTGCGCGCTTGCGATCCTCGATGTCGGTACTCGTGCCGTACCAGTTCACGATCGCGCCACTCGCGTCACGGAACGGGACGGTGCGAACGAGGAACCAGCGATATTCGCCGTCGTAGCGACGCAGGCGCATCTCCTCCTCGAACGCGGTTTCTCCGGCCATGTGGTGTTGCCAGCTGGCCATGATGTTCGGGAGGTCGTCGGGATGAATTGCGCGGTTCGGATTCGTGAGCGCATCCTCGCGCGGGATGCCGGTGTAATCGAGCCACCGCTGGTTGATGAACACGAGCATGCCGTCGGGCCGGGTACACCACACCATGCCCGGGATCGTGTCGATGATCGTCCGAATGCGATCCTCGGCCTGCATCGCCGCTTCGACCGCGAGCTTGCGCTCCGTGATGTCTTCCGCAATTCCGGCGATGCGATAGACCCGTCCTTCCGCATCCCGGATCGGAAACCCGCGATCCCAAACCCAGCGGATGGTTCCGTCCGGACGGACGAGGCGATATTCGATCTCGAATCCCTTCTCACGATCCGTCTCCATCGCTTCGAACACGCGATTGCGATCGTCGGGATGAACGGCGGAGAAAAACGAGAGAGGCTCTTTGTAGAGACTCTCCATCGATCGCCCGACGACGGCCTCGTACGCCGGACTCGCATACAACGGCTTGCGCGGCTCGACTTGCGCGAGCCAGAAAAC
This sequence comes from Thermoanaerobaculia bacterium, assembly GCA_036383875.1. GTDB lineage: Bacteria > Acidobacteriota > Thermoanaerobaculia > Gp7-AA8 > Gp7-AA8 > QHVT01. Next base: position 12,113 of record DASVNL010000288.1, on the reverse strand, counting down.
TTCACGGATGTTCTCGGCAATCTGGCGGAACCGCTGTTCGCTTTCCGCGAGCGCTGCGGTGCGCTCCATGATTTTCCGGCCGAGGACGCGATTCCAGATGAATAAAGCAAAGATGATCAGCAGCGCTGCAGCTGCGACGTAGCCTGCGTAGCCGAGATACCGGCCATAAGGGCTGACGGGATGGCCGAACCATTTGTCGTCGATGCGCTTCAGATCCTTCGGCGCAATCGCAGCGAAGCCGCTGGAAACGAGTTGCAGCGTTTCCTTGTCACCTTGACGCACGGCCCTGCGAAGCTGGTCGCGAAACACCGGGATCGAGTGGCGAAAGTCGCGCTCGATGCCGGCTTTGTTCAAGAGATACAGCGCGGCCGGCTCGTCGGCGACGAAGACGTTGATCTGATGCTGTTTCGCGGCGCGGATGATTTCGTTGTAGTTCTTGAAGGGAATGATGGTCGTCGCGTCGTTTTCCAGGAGCCGCTCGATGTGCTGATCGCCCGCCTTGACCGCGACCGGAAACCCGGCGAGCGATTCGAGATCCGTGATGCCGGAGATGTCGTTGCGAAAAAAGATCGCGCCTCCGACAGTCGCGTGATGCGGAGCGAAATCGAAGTAGACGTCGCGTTCCGGCGTCCGGACGATGCAGTCGATGACGTCGAACTCGCCCGCGCGCATGCGGCGCAGGGCCTGATCCCAATCCATCGCATGGAGCTCGGCACGAACGCCGGTCTGCTTCTCCCATTCGCGCCACTGGTCGACGAAGATGCCCTGCAGCACGCCATCCGCGGATCGGAACACGAACGGCGCGTAGTCGTTGTCCAGCGCGACGCGGATCGTCCGCGGGGTCTGCGCTGCCATCGGAATGGCCAAGAGCAGCGCGACGAGAAGGCGAATCACTGATTTCGTCTCAGCGAAGCCCATGCGCAATTACATATTCGACGATGTCGGCGTTGTTGCGAAGTCCCGTTCGCGCCAACACATGAGTGCGGTGCGTGCTGACGGTCTTCACGCTCAGGTTCAGGCTCTGCGCGATCGACGTGACGGACATGCCGGATCCGAGGAGGCGGAACACTTCGAGCTCGCGATCGGAGAGTCGCTCGTGGGGGAGGACTGCCGCGCCACCGCGCACGAGATCGTCGGCGAGTTTCTCGCCGATGTGCGCACTGACATACGTCCCGCCACGCGCCGCCTTCCGGATCGCCGCGATCAACTCCTCGGGCGTGCTGTTTTTCTCGACGTATCCCGACGCACCCGCGCGCAACGCGCGAACCGCGAACAGATCCTCGGGATGCATGCTGAGGATGATCACCGGCACGCGAGGAAATTCGCTCTTGAGATGTTTGAGCAGATCGAGACCGCTGCGCGTGCCGAGACTCAGATCGAGAATCACGACGTCGACGGCGCACGAGCGGACGACGGTCAGCAGCTCATCGCCGGACGCCGCCTCGCCGACGATGACCAGATCTTCCGCCTCGACGATGAGCTGCTGCAGCCCCTTGCGAACGACGGCGTGATCGTCGGCAATTACGATGCGAGTCATGAGTGGTCTCCGGCGCCTCTGCGCAGCACTTCGCGCACGGCACTCTCGACCTCCTCGAATGTGCACGGCTTCGTGAGCGCGACGACGCCGGTTTCTTTGATGAAGCGATCGGTTCCTTCGCTGAAGGTATCGCCGGTGACGAACAGAAACGAGCCCTTGAGCGCCGGACAACGCGCCGTGACTTCGCGATACAGCATCGGCCCGTCGAGGTCGGGCATGCGCATGTCGGTGACGACGACCGAGTAGTTACCGGCCTCGATCTGATTGAGCGCCGCGCGGCTGCTGCCCGCGATGTCGACCATGTGTCCCTGCGCCGACAGCACCTCGGAGAACGCCATCGCGACGTCGGGATCGTCGTCGACGACGAGGATTCGCACCGGCGCGAGCGATGGCGTCGCGTCCTTCGCAATCTCGGGGCTCGCGGTCGCTGTCGGTCCGATCGGCAAGGTGATGACGAACGTCGTCCCGGCGCCATTCTCGCCATTCACGGCGATCGTGCCGTTGTGCGCGGAGATGATCCCGTGACAGAGCGATAGGCCGAGGCCCGTGCCGTGGCCGGGCGGCTTCGTCGTGAAGAACGGATCGAAGATGCGCGAGCGAATGTCGGGCGCGATTCCGTAGCCGTTGTCCGTGACGCTCAGCATCACGCGTTCGCCCGATGCCTCGACGCGCGTGCGCAGCGTCAGCGTCCGCGGCTCGGGATGCGCGCTCAGTGCGTAGTGCGCGTTGCTCACGAGATTGAGAACGACGCGCTCCAACTGCTGCGGATCGCCCGCGACGCCCGGCATCGGCTCGGCGAGGTCGAGCTCGACGCGGATGCCGTCGTTCTTGAGGCCGTACGCCATCAGATCGATCACCGAAAGCACGATGTCGTTGATCGACACGGGCACGCGCCGCGGCGGCTCGTGCCGCGCGAGCGCGAGGAAGTTTTTGACGATGCGGCTGCACGTCGTGACGGCGCGCAACACGCTGCTCGCGCGCTCCTGACGCGGATCGCCCTTGAGCTCGGCTTCAAGCAACGTGCTCTGATGGAGGATGACGGAGAGGGGATTGTTCAACTCGTGCGCGAGTCCGGCGAGAAGCGTTCCGAGTGCGGCGAGTTTCTCGCTTTGTTGAAGTTGCTCGCGCTGCGCTTTGGCGGTCGCGCGCAGGCTCGCTTCGCGCAGCTCGCGTTGAATCGCGGGGACGAGGAGATCGAGGCTGCCCTTGGTGAAGAAGTCGTGCGCGCCGGCACGCATCGCCGTCACCGCGACGTCGTTGCCCGCGGAGCCGGAGATCAGAATGAACGGGATGTCTTTGCCGCTCGCCTGCAGCAGCTCGAGCGCCTGCGGACCGCTGAAGCACGGCATGGCGAAGTCGGACAGGATGAGGTCCCATTCGCCGGTGTCGAGCGCTGCCTGCATGTCCTTCGCGGTCTGCACACGCTTGGCGCTCAGCTCGTAGCCGGCGCTCGTCAGCAGCAGTTCGAGAAGTTCCGCGTCAGGCGGGTTGTCTTCCACGAAGAGAACACGGAGTTTTTTCTGGTCCATCTGGCTCTGTCGCGATCGTGAGAGCACTACAGGGTTTTCGAAACGGGCTCGTTGAGGACGGTCCAATACAGTCCGAGTTGCCGCGCGGCCTCGACGAACGTGTCGAAGTCGACCGGCTTGCGGACGTAGCTGTTCGCGTGAAGATCGCCGGCTCTGAGGAGATCTTCGTGTTCGGTCGACGTCGTGAGGATGACGACCGGGATGTAACGGGTGCGTTCGTCGGTGCGCACGCGCCCGAGGACTTCGAGTCCGCCGACGCGGGGGAGCTTGAGGTCGAGGAGGATGACCACCGGTTGTTCGCGGAGGTCCCGCCCGACGTGCGCACCTTCGCCGAACAAATACTCCAGCGCTTCGACGCCGTCCCTCGCAACAACGACCGGGTTCGTAATCCGGGCTTTGTTGAACGCCATGAGGGTGAGCTCGACATCGTCCGAGTTGTCCTCGACCAGCAGAATCGGCAGTTGCTTCAACCTTTACCTCCGAGCGTGAAGAAGAACGTGGCGCCGGCGCCTTCGACTCCTTCCGCCGAGACGACACCACCGTGTCGCGTAATGATTCGCTTGACTGTCGCTAGTCCGATCCCCGTGCCCTCGAAGTCGGCCTCGCTGTGTAGACGCTGAAACGCCCCGAACAGTTTGGATGCGTAAGCCGCATCGAACCCTGCTCCGTTGTCACGTACGTAAAACGCCGGCTGTCCGTCCAGGGTCGTCTGTCCGACCTCGATTCGCGCCTCGGCGCGGCCTCCCGTGAACTTCCACGCGTTGCCGAGCAGATTTTCGAAGACGATCGTGAGCAGGTGCGGATCGGCCCACGCCGCGAGATCCGGCTTGATGTCGAACGTCACGTTGCGATCGGGATCGCGTCGCGCGAGCTCCGCCGCGACGTCCTGCGCGAGCACGCTGAGGTCGACGTCCTTGCGCTCGAGTGGCCGTCGCGTGACCTGCGCGAGATGCAGCATGTCGTCGATGAGCTGCGACATCTTCTGCGTGCCCGCGCGCACGCGGTGCAGGAAGTGCACGCCGCGCTGATCGAGCTGCGACGAGTATTCGGAGATGACGGCTTTGCTGAATCCGTCGATCGCACGCAGCGGTGCGCGAAGGTCGTGCGACACCGAGTACGAAAAGGCTTCGAGCTCGCGATTCGCTGCGGCCAGCTCACTCGTGCGATCCAACACTTTCTGCTCGAGCGTCGCGCGCGCTTCTTCGATCTCGGCGTGCTGCGCCTGAATCTCGGTGAGCATTTGATTGAACGTGCCGACGAGTTGTTCGATCTCCGCCGCACTCCGCACCGCAGGCGCGCGCACCGAGTAATCCTTCTTGTCGGACACGATTGCAGCGAGTTTCGCGAGGTCGAGGATCGGTTGCGAGATGACGCGCCGCGGAAGTCGCGAGATCAGGATCGCGAAGAGCAGCGCCGGAATCGCGACGAGCGCCGTGACGATCGCGAAACGCCGCACGGTCTTGTCGTAGTCCTGCAGGTCGATGTGGATGAACAGCATGCCCAGCGGCCGGTCTTTGATGACGATCGGGCGGTAGACGGTGAGCTCTTGATCGTCGAAACGATGGCCGGCCGTTTTCGTCTGCAAGTCGCCGCTGCGCAGCGCGGTCGCGCCATCGCGGGTGTAGATCGCGAAGAGTTTGCCGTCCACGACGACTCCCGCCGACACGACCGCAGGCCGCGTCTTCAGGGAGCCGAGCAGCGCCTTTGCCGCCTCGGCATCATTGAAGTCGACGGCCGCCGCGATGTTGAACGCAATCAGATCGGCGACGGTCTCCAGTCGCAGAACGACGCTGCTCTTCACTTCCTGCAATTGGAAAAAGAGCAGGGCCGCGCTCGCCGCGACCAGCGCGATGCTGCTGCTGAAAAGGCTCAGCCAGATCAGATTGCGTCCGATCGATCGCGAGCCCGGCATCAGCGCGGCCTCCGCGTTCGCGGGTCGTCGACGATCCGCGCGAGTTGCAGGAGCTGCGACGACGCTTTGAGTCCCGCGCGCTCGAGCACGGCCTTGTTGATGTCGAAGCGGATGCGATTGTCGTCGGTGGTCACGAGGCCGATCATTCCGCCCTTCTCCGCGAACTGGTCCACGTCGCTGACGGTGAGCACGGGCGCCTCTTTGAGGAACGCCAGGATCTTGCCGAGGTTCGCTTCTTCGGACGACGCGACGAAGACGAGGTCGCACGCGAGCGCGTCTTCCTGCCGCGTCAGCCGCGTGATTCGAATCGCGCGACCTTGCACGGTCTGATCGCGGACGACGTCATCGAGCGATGCGCCGAATGGATCGCTGCCGAGGATTCCGATGACGAATGTCGTGGCGGGTGTTCCGCTCGTGGCGGCTGGCCAGCGGATGTAGGTCGCGAATTTGTAGAGGAACGCGGCCTTGACGCGATACTCCGCCGTCGCGGCCACGCAGATTTGCGCCACGGCGAGGCCTGCGATCCACAGCACCGGCCAAATCCATCGGGCGCGCCCACGCATTACGATCCTCGGCCGAAGCGGCTCACGACATTGAAAAACACTCCGCGTCCGATCTCGGTGCGGGTCGCGACTTTTTCGAATTCGCCGTGACCATCGCCGAGGAGGTTCTGTCCTGTGACGGAGAGCTCGATGTTCGATCGCGGGCGCCACGCCGCGCGCAGGTCGACGGCCGAATACGCGGGCACGTCGGGACCGGTGCGGCTCGACACGCGACGCGCGACGACATCGAATTCGGTATTGCCGGGAAGATCGAGCGAGGAACGGAATCGCCAACTGCGTCGCGGATCACGACCCTGTTGCGCGGTGAGTCCGGCGAAATCGTTGCTGCCCGGTTCGAGCTCGAACTCCTCGTGCAATCCGGTGAAGCCGCCGCTGAGACGCCAGCGCGTCGTGGCCTGATACGAGGCCCAAAGCTCGACGCCGCTGGTCGTGCCGCTCATCTCGTTCGCGAAGAAGATCGCCGTGCGACTGGCGTTCACTTCCTGCGTGCGCAGGTGGTCGTACTGCGAATGAAACACCGTCGCGGAGAACGTCAGCGACGGAAGCGGTTGTCCGCGATATCCGAGCTCGTACACGTTCGCGATTTCGGACACGACGTCGGGGCCGCCGATGAGAATGAAGGGCGGCTGCGCCGGGACGAACGTGTCGCGATCGAGTCGCGACGGCGCGCGAACGGTGCGCGATGCGGCGCCCCACAGTGTGTGATCGGGCGCGACGTCCCACGCCATTCGCACGCTCGGGAGAAATTCGTTGCCCGTGTAGTCATTGCGCTCGCCGCGCATGCCGAGGCTCAGTCGCACGTTCTTCGCGACCGCGATCTCGTCCTGCGCGAACAGCGCGACCCATTTCTGATTCACGTTTGCTGGGAGGAACGCGACGTAGAAGCCGTTGACGACGCGGTCTTTTCCGTAGCGATACTCGCCGCCCCACGAGACATTGTGAATCCCGCCGACGCGCATCGTGTGGAGGAACTGCAAATCGACGAGGTCGAGGCGGTCTTCGAACGTCGGCGGGACGATGCGCTCGGTGCGATCGAAGTATCCCTGCACGGTGAACGACGAGCCGTTTTCGAGCTGATGTCTCCAGAGCGCGCTGAGATTGAGGCCGGAGACGGAGATCACGCCGAGGTCGAGTTGGACGCCGTCGATGGAGAGCGTGCCGGGGAGCGGCTGACCTTCGGCGCCTTTGTACGCGTTGCCGAGAACCGTGAATTGATTGCGGCCGCGCGCCCAGTCGCCGCGGAAGCCGATCATCCCTTTGTGGCCTGCGTCGTCTTTTTCGGTGCCGTCGGCCGTCTCGGTGTGCTGGACGTCGAGATACTTTCCGTAGACGCGATAGTGACCGTCGGAGCCGGCCTTGCCGCCGTAACGCAGCGCGCCGATCGAGCCGCGATTTCCAGCGCCCGCCGCGGCGAGGCCGCCCTGCGTGCTGGTCGCAGGTCGCGTGATGATGTTGATCACGCCGTTGACCGCGTTGACGCCCCAGAGCGTTCCGCCCGGTCCGCTGATGACTTCGATGCGCTCGATGTCTTCGAGCATCACGTCCTGCACATCCCAGAACACGCCGGAGAACAGCGGGCTGTAAACGGATCGTCCGTCGATCAGCACGAGGAGCTTGTTCGCTGCAGAGTTGATGAAGCCGCGCGCGCTGACGGTGTAGCCCATCGCGTTGACCTGCACGACGTCGAGGTTCGGCGCGAGCCGCAATGCGTCGGGGAGGTTTGTCGCGCCGGAGCGCCGGATCTCATCGGCCGTGATGACGAAAACGGACGCGGCCGCATCGGAGAGCCGCTCGGAACGTCGAGACACGGAGGTGATCTCGAGGTTCATCAACGCGGCAAGGTCGAGGCTGGCAAGATCGCGCGGCGACGAGGGTGAATCCTGCGCGAGCAGCGCGGCGTCCAGAAGGGTACAAACCAGCACGATCCGCCCGATCGCCGGCATCAGCCGTACACGTCTTCCCTTGGATACGCCGGCCTCCCGTCTGGGACTCATCGGATGGTGAATATGCACCACTGATGATCACGGCCGCGACAGAGCGTGTCCGATTTATCTGTAGGATAAATTCCTAAAGCAGCCACATCCGTAAAGATGTCGATCAATCCTTCCGGCTGAGCGCTCAGCGGCAGGTCGTGCCGTCGACGTCGGCTTGGAGGTAGCTCGTCTCGTCCGACATCGGGTTGGAGACGGCAGTGGAGAGGACGAGGCGTTCGGGGCGGATGCGGAGGCGCAAGGGGTGGTGGACTTCGCCGCGGATGAACGGGAGCGTCGCGGTCTGGATGGCGGACTCGTCGTTCTGTTCGTTCAGCATCACCATGCGGAACTCGACCGTTTGCGGAGTGAGGTCGGGGGGGAGTTGCGGTTGCGGGACGAGGACACGGATCGGGACGACGCAGACGCCGTTCGTCAGCATCGCGACGCCGGTCTTCAGTGTGACGTTCAACGGATTCTCGGCGGTTCGCGTGTAGAGGCGCGAGCGGAGACTCTGTTCGAGCTTGTCTTCGCGCGTGCGCGGCGGGGAGCGTCGCGCGGCGATGACGCGGAGGTCGGGGCGATTCTTCACCGTCACGCGGATCTCGCCGCTGCCGCCGGGCGGGCGGATGCCGATCGAGTAGTAACTCTTGAACTGTTCGGAGATCCGCGCGAGCACTTTGTCGATGTCGTTCTCGTTTGCGACGTACAGACCGCCTGTTTCTTCGGCGACGAACTGCAGGCCGCTGCGTTGATTCGCGTGCATCGACGTCGTGTTCAGACTGCCGAGGGTGGACATGTGATCGGCGGAGCGTCCGGCTTCGCCGCGGAGACCGGCGGCGTCGAACGAGAAGATCGACACGTTCGCGCGTTGCGCCGTTTGCGCGAGCCGGCGAAACGCAGACGTCCGATCGAAGCGCATCACCTCGCCGGAATCGCCGCGCATCACGCCGCCCTGGATGTACGTCCCCGTGCGCATCAGCGCGCGATCCCAGTACTCGAACACTTCGAGCGCCGCCGTTTGCGGCAGCCCGTCCGACACGTAGAGCAACACCTTGCGACCCGTGAACGCCGACGCCACCTCGATCGCTTCTTCCAGCGCGCGCAGCGTGTGATCGATGTCGGACGAGCGCTGCTCCGCGTAGCGTTGAATGCGATAGAACAACGTCTCCGGCGTCTCGCCCTGCGGCCCGAGGCGGCCGTCGCTGTCCTTGATCGCCATCAGCGTCTCGTCGATGTCGCGGAGGAGCGCGGTGCGTTCGCGCGGGATCTCGTCCAGCACCGGCGACTTCGCAACAGCTTCGATCTCGCGGAGAATCGGGCCGGGGCGCTCCGTCGGGCGGATGCGCACCTCGAGCGAGCGGTCATAGCGCATCAGCGTCGCGATCGTCGATGCGCCGACGTTCGCGCTCACGTACTTCTTCAGCGCCTCCATCGCGCGCGAGTGGCTGCGCTGACTGAGATGCCGGTCGTCGATGAAGATCACGAGACTTGTCGGGATCGACGTCTCCGTCGCGATTTCCTTCGGCGGCGCCGATGGGGTGTCATCCGCGAGGACCTTGCCATCACGCACCGCGTAGAAGTTCGTGACCGGCACGTCGCGCTTCCCGACGCGCACCTTGAAGTCGTCGAGCGTCAGCCCTTGCACCGGCTGTCCCTTGCGATCGAGCACCGTCGCCTCGAGCTCGATGACGCGCACGTCGATCGACTCGCGCGTTTGCGCGGCAAGCGTCTGTGCGCCGAGCATCAGGCACACGGCCAGCGAAGACACGGGACGCATGCGGTGAGGATAGCGCGTTCGTTTTTCGTTGGCGCGCCGAACTCGTGACAGCTACCGTGTGCGCTCGCGCCTCCGCCGCTTGCTTTCCTGCCAGCGATCGAACGACGTGACCGCGTTCCCGCGGCCCAGCACGCGCCGAAGACTGAGCAGGCGCTCGCCGAGTTTCCAGGTGCGCGACTCGAACATGGCGCGCACGATTTCGTCGAGCTCCGCGATGTCTTCGCGCAGCGCGGTCTGTTCGCGCTCGACGACGCTGAACAACGACAACAACTCGCGAGTGTGCGCGGCCGTCGGCGCGACGGGACGCTGCAACGCCGCGCCGCTGCGGAGATCGTCGCGCAAGGTTCGCTGATCGCCGTCGAGCCACGACTCGTCGGTCAGTGCGCTGCGACTGCTGCGATTGAAGTCGGCATTGACGGTTTGACGGATGCGCTCCGGGCCGGGGACGCTGAGATCCGGAATGCCTGCGCGCGTGAGGCCGTCGTGCAATTCGCGGATGACGCGCTGCGGCTCGCTCAGGAGCTCTTCGTAATTCACGAGGATGCGCGGCAGGCCTTCGGTCGAGCGAAGGAGCGTGCGCGTGTAGTGCTCCCACGTCGCGAGCGCGATGAGGATCGGCTTCTTGTCGCGCGTCGCGAGCGAACGCGCGACGGTGAGTGGCTCGCGCCACGCGATGACGCAGACGGGATCGCCGAGAACTTCGCGCCACAGCGGAAAGAGCAGAGCCATGCGCGGATCTTTGAGCACGAACGAGCCGTGACCTTGCAGCGACGCGATCACGCCGCGCATCCGCACGCGAAATGCTTCGCGCTGCGACTCGGTGAGATTCGCGACGTCGGTAGTCGCGATGTTCTCGTTCCAGCTCGCCTCGAGCGCGTCGAGGATCGCGACGTCGATCGCGACGACTTCGCGATGCTCCCAGTAGCCAGTGGGATTGAAGAGGTCGGGCGCCTGGAGCTCGTGATCCTGACCGGCGTAACTGCCGAGGGCGACGATGACTTCGGTGAGGAGAGAGGTGCCGCTGCGATGCATGCCGAGGACGACGATCGGTCGCGAGTCACGCCTGGGTGTTGCGCGATGCTCCTGCACGAGGCCTTCCGCGCGCAGTCGCACGTGAAAGAGATCGATGCGTTCCTGCGCGCGCGGATACGGCACCGGCAGCAGCAATCCATCGTCATCGACGAGGTGGTGGTAATGAATGATCGCCGGATCCGCCTCGGCGAATCCCGGCGGCGGCTCGAGCTGCTGCGCGTTGACCTGATAGTTCAGCGTCTCCGGCAGCTCCGCGTACGGAATGCCCGTCTCGATCAGCGCGAGCGTGAGACTGGCCTGATGCATGTGCCGCTGACACGGCGCGGCGAGGTCGGGGTTGTCGGCGAGGATCTGGTTGAACTTCCGCCATGACGGCGCGAGCGTCCGCGCGAGTGCGATCGGAATCGCGAACACGCCGGCGTTGAAGTACGGAACCATCAGCGTCTGACTGAATCGCGCGAGATGCACGCGCTCCGGCTTCGGCAGATTGAAGTGCGCGAACAGGCGCTCGAACACTTCGTCGCTGACGGTCGGCGTCGGCGCGATCTTCGCCTCGAACGCGACGCCGTTCAGATCGGGGAGCGGATCGCGCACGACGATCGTGTCGCAGTCGAGGAGGAACATCACGCGCTCGGGCTCGTCGAGCAGCGCTGCGATCAGCAAGTGCCGGTTCGCCGTCGGATTCGCCGGGTGAAATCTCCCGACGACCCGCACCTCGGCGCCCAGCGACTCGATCGTCGCGCGCGCGTTCGCTTCGAGCTCGCCGACTCCGCAGACGACGATGCGCGCCTTCGCGAGCCCGCCGCCGAACCAGCGGATCGAGCGCAGCAGCCGCACCGCCTGGGCAAGCATGCGCGGCGTGTTTTCGGTGAGCAGACCAATGACGACATCCGAAGGATCGAGCACGAAGGCCGAGAGGATACTCGGAAGCCGCGCTATCCTGACTTCCGTCAGATTCGGAAACTGAAAATCGAGGAGGCGTTCATGTTGGATCTCAGCATCAAGGCCACGGGTGCGCTCGTGGCAGTGCCCGACGTCGCGGCGAAAGAGATACCCGCGTTTGTCGCGGATGTGCGCAGCGTGATTGCTGCAGCGCCGGCAAGGGCCGCGGAGGCGAACAGCGTCGTCGTCATGCCCGGCAACGCGACGTTTTCGACGATCGGCGATGCGCTGAACAGCATCACCGACGCATCGCAGCAGAAGCAGTATCTCGTGCAGGTCGGCCCGGGGACGTACACCGAGACGGTGATCTGCAAGCCGTGGGTGTTCATCCAGGGCGCAGGCGAGCAGGAGACGACCATCACCGCGGCGGCCGGTCCGACGCAGATGGACAAGGGCACGGTGCGCGGCTGCAGCAACTCCGCGGTGCAGAACGTCACCATCATTTCGAACGGACAGACGTGGGGCGACTGGTCGGTCGCGGTGAATTGCGACGGCGCGCAAAACTTCGACATCGAGAATTGTTCGATGCAGGCCAACGGTCCGGACGGCTCGAACCTCGTGGCTGTGAGCGTCGACTACAGCTCGATCGGCGGCGGCTCGCAGGTGCACATCGCGTATTCGACGATCGTCGGCAACGGCGGCACGCAGCCGATCGGCCTCGTGGCCTTCGCGCGCAGCTACGTCGAAGTCACGGACTCGTCGATCGTCGCGGAGAACGCGAACACGACGTGGGGCGCGGCGTCGAATGGCCAGTCCGCGCTGATGCTCTACAACTGCACGGTGCAGGGGACGATGTCGCTGGAGATTCCGGACTACACGTCGAAGATCGAGGCGCGCGACTGCCAGCT
>DASVNL010000287.1:0-5453 GCA_036383875.1 Thermoanaerobaculia bacterium | reverse complement strand
TTACGCGCAATTTGCATGCGATTTGCGTGATGGGGGACCGGATGTTTTTGGGGGACGATTACTAATAATTCAGAATAGAAGACGGTTTGGTCACGTTTTCTTCACGGGAAACACGTGCGAATTAATGTTGACAAAAACCTCATGGATTTTATGATCGTGTCACGTCATCCCGAGGGGTCCGTGATGGGTGAGGAGTGGGTACATGGCATTTGAGAAATGGGAGCCGCAGCCTGAGTTCGAACGCTTTCCTGCTTCGGCGACCATCGTGCAGTCGCGCCTGATCCGTCTCCCATCGCCTGTGGCCAACATGCTTCGCCTGCGCGGCAAGACCAGCGCGAACCTCTACTACGACAAGAAACGCAAGGTCATCGGCATCAAGCCGCTCGACAAAAAAGAAGAAGGCGCAGCGAAGATCCGGCAGTCCGACAAGTCGACCTCGCTGCACGTCCCGAGCTTCTTCCGCTTCTACGACATCGACGTGCCGGGCATCAAACGCTTCCACTGCTGGTACGACGAGAAAGAGCGCATGGCGATGATCGACATCTCCAAGCCATCGCCGCGCGGACGTCCTGCCGGAACCTAGAACGCAATCGCAACGAACAAACAAAAAGGCGGCCTTTCGGCCGCCTTTTTGTTGCTGCGATGTGAAGTGCGCTTAGTGACCGACCGCGCGGAAACGGCGGCTCGGCTCGGCCATCGAGCGTGCGGCCCAGTTCTGGCGAAGCTGCTCGGCGACACCGTCGGCGAAGACGATGCTCTCCGCGTTGACGTTGAACGTCGCGGAGTCCTGACCGAAGAACGCGCCATTGTCGGCGTAGAGCTGCGCGATGCCGGCGAGCGGGATCTCCGTGTCGTAGGCCTGGTTGATGGTCTTGATGTACTCGTTGCCCATCAGCAGGTAGCCGAGGTCCGTGAGGTGGAAGCCGTCGTAGCTGAAGAAGCCACCGGAGACGAACGCGGAGTTGATCGAGATCGGGCCGAGCGGCATGCCGGCGTAGACGCGATCGAAGAGACCGGCGACGTCCGCGACCGGGATGTTCTTCGCAGCGGCGGCCTGCGAGATGATCGTGTTGTACTCGCCGACGCGCGTGGTGATCGCGGTGAACTCGGCGGGGGTCAGTGCGTAGCGATCGGCCAGCGGCTCGCCGACGTGCGGCAGCGCGCTGAACGGCGGGATGGTCTTGAACGCGGCCGGGATGCCGTAGCCCTGCGCGAGCTGGGCGCGCGCGTCGAGAGTCACGTAGCTGCCGACCGGGAGCTGGCCGAAGTTGCCGCCGCCGAGATCGGCGACGTAGTAGATGCGAGCGCCCGTCGGATCGAGCACCGGAGCGCCGGTGGAAGGATTGACGAGGTACGGCGGGACAAGCGTGAAGTACGGCGGAACGTTGTCCGGCAGATTGCCGACGACGAAGCCTGCGTTCGGTGCGCCCGCGGTGAGCTGATTGAGGATCGCTTCGTAGCGCGTCTTGAAGTCAGCGACGGACGTCAGCGCGGCCGGCGTGCCCGCGAGTGCGGCGCCGAGGTAGTCGTTGCCGCCGATCCAGAGCGCGATGAAGGTCGGCTGCTGGACGAGCGCCTGCTGCACCTGCGTGCCGAGGCCGCGGAGGATGAAGCGGCTGTAGATGACCGGCGTCGAATCGTTCGGCGTCTGCGGCTCGGCGCCCGTCAGGGCGAGGACCGCTGCGGTCGTCGCGCCGGGGACGGCGAGGTTGTTGTACGGACGTCCGAAGTTCAGCATGATCGGCGCGCCCTGTCCGGACTGCGACACGGGACCGACGGTCAGGCCGCCGAGCACGAGCTCGGCCGGGATGCCGGGGTAGGAGACGCGCGGGATGGCGAAGCAGTTCTGCGCGGCGGTTGCGTTCGCGGGGCAGATCTGCAGACCGGCCTGACGCGCGATGACCGCGGGCCAGCTCCACTCCTGATGGCGCTCGGTGAGGCCGCCGCTCTCGAAGCCGGCGCCGTAGCTGTCGCCGAGCGTCACGAAGCGGGTGAAGTCGGCTGAACCGCGTGCCTGGGCAAACGTCGGAAGTGCGACCAGGCCCACGAGGAGGACGGCCGCTGCGATGCGAATGCTTTTGATCGAGATTTTCATGAGGGTCTCCTGTTTAGAACCGGTAGCCGAGGTTGACGCTCCAGAGCACCGCGTCGGTCTCGTAGGTTCCGTTGAATCCTTCGGTGTTGCTGCCTTCAGTGTCGCGATCCTGGAAGTGCAGGACCATCAGCGACCAGTCCGCGCGGAACGGACCGCTGTGCCAGCCGGTGCCGATCGTCAGACCGAGGCGGTCGGCGTCAGGAAGCAGCGGGCTGACGTGCTGCGTCGGCTGCGGGTTCTCGTCATAGACGGCGCCGAAGCGCACGTCCCACATGTCGGTCGCCTTGTGATTCACGCCGAGGCGGTACGAGTTCGAGTCTTCCCACGACTGCTCGCGAACGAAGCTCGCGGCCGGAGTGGTCTCGAAGTTGACGGCCAGCGCGTCGAATGCGCTCCACGACGTGTGCATGATGTCGAGCTCGACGTCCCACGTCTCGGCCGGCTTGAATGCGACGCCGACCGTGGCGATCGACGGGAAGGGGAACACGGTGTTGATGCGCTGATCGGGCGGAAGCTGCGAGGCCACGAGTGCGTCGAGCTGCGCGTTGCCGCTCGAGATCTGCGTGATCTCCGCGTCGCCTTCGAGCTCGATGTCCATCGCCGCGCGATACGACGCGCCGATGCGGAAGCGATCGCTGGGCTTGAAGAGCACGCCCGCGGTCCATCCGAGATCGTCGCCGTACTCGGAGGCGAGGCGCGTGTTCGCGACGTCGATGATCCGTCCGGTGAACGGATTCAGCGACAGGCGGTTCGCATTGAGAATGACGCGCGCGCGGCGGTACTCGACGCCCGCGCCGACCGCGAAGCGGCCGTCGGTCGTCTGCCAGGCGAGAGTCGGCTGGAAGGACATCGTCTTGAGGTCGGCGTCCTGCGAGATGTAGCGGCCAGGGAAGGGCTTCTCCCAGTCCGTGCGCAGACCAAACGCGGCGAACGCGCCGACGCCGAGCGTCAGGTTGTTGCCGATCGGAATGACGCCGTACACGTTCGGGATGTTGAAGAGGTGGCGGTTGTACTTCGCCTCGACGCCCGACGTCACCGGATCATTGATGTCGCCGGTGAACTCGTTCGTGAAGTTGATGAACGTCGCTCCGCCGAAGAATGCCATGTCGCGCTGCTGCGCGATGCCGGCGGGGTTGTAAAAAATGGCACTGGGATCATCGGCTGTGGCGACGAACGCGCCGGCCATACCACTTGCCTTCGCGCCCTGCTCGGGAATCAGGAAGCCGGAACCGAATGCCGGGATACTGAGCAGACAGGCCAGCGAGGAGACAAGGGTGAATCTGAGGGATCGCAAGAGAGACCTCCTAAGTCTGTTGTTCTACAGAGAATTACGGCACCCGGAAACGCGGCGCATCATAGCACCGGATTTTTCATGCGTTATTGCGCGACATTCAGGAGCTCGCGCAGGATTTCATTGGCCAGATCGGCCTTCGCTTTCCCGCGCATTTCCTTCATCAACTGCCCGACCAGAAAGCCGAAAACCTTCTCGCTTCCGGCGCGGTACTGCTCGACCGACGCAGCGTTTTTCTGTAATACGAGCTGAGCCGCCGCGCGGATCGCCGCGGGGTCGCTGATCTGCGACAACCCTTTGCGCTCGACGATCACGTCCGGCGCGTCGCCGCTCGCCGACATCTCCTCGAACACTTCCTTCGCCGCCTTGCCGCCGATCGCGCCGCTGTCGATCATCTTGATCATGCGCCCGAGCATGTCCGGCGTGACGCGATACGCGTCGATCTCGATCTTCTGATCATTGAGGATGCGCAGCACTTCGTTGCGCACCCAGTTCGCCGCGCCGCGCGGATTCGACGACGCGCGCGCGGTCGCTTCGAAAAAGTCGGCGACGGCTTTCGCGGTCACGAGGACTTCGGCGTCGGCGACGGGGATGTCCCACTCGCGCTGATAGCGCTCGATGCGCGCGTCGGGGAGATCGGGGAGTGAGGCGCGGATCGATTCGATCGTCTCGTCTTTGATGCCGAGCGTGTAGAGATCGGGCTCGGGGAAGTAGCGGTAGTCGTGCGCTTCTTCCTTCGAGCGCATGACGCGTGTCTCGTTCGCGACCGGATCGAAGAGCCGCGTTTCCTGCACGACGGTTCCGCCGGCTTCGAGCACCGCCGTCTGTCGCGCGATCTCGTACTCGATCGCGCGGCCGAGGAAGCGGAAGGAGTTGAGGTTCTTGATCTCGGTGCGCGTGCCGAGCGGCTCGCCTTCGCGATGAATGGAGACGTTCGCGTCGCAGCGCAACGATCCTTCTTCCATGTTCCCGTCGCACACGCCCGTATACATGAGGATCTGGCGCAAGCGCGTGAGATAGAGGCCGGCCTGCTCGGAGCTGGTGATGTCGGGCTCCGTGACGATCTCGATGAGCGGAGCGCCGGCGCGATTGAGATCGACGAGCGACGCGTCGCTTTCGTGCATCAACTTGCCGGCGTCTTCTTCCATGTGGATGCGCCGGATGCGCACGCCGCGGACGTTGCCGTTCGTCGCGAGGGGCTGATCGAACTGCGAGATCTGGTAGCCCTTCGGGAGGTCGGGATAGAAGTAGTTCTTGCGCGCGAACACGGACCGCGGATGGACTTCGCAGCCGGTGGCCAGTCCCATGCGGATGGCCAGTTCGACGGCGAGTCCGTTGAGCACGGGCAACGCGCCGGGATAGCCGAGGCAGACCGGGCAGACGTTCGTGTTGGGCGGTGCGCCGAAGGTGATCGGACAGCCGCAGAAAATCTTGGTGCGCGTGAGCAACCGCGCGTGTACTTCGAGGCCGATGACGGGGCGGTACATGCAGGGCGCATTAGAGCACTGGTTTGGAGCGGTTGGCAGTTGGCGGTTGGCGGTTGGCGGGAGGCCGCCACCCAGCCACGTGATCGTGCAGCCGCGTCGTGGGCGGCTGGTGGTCCACCGCCAACTGCCAACCGCCAACCGCCAACAAATCACCGTAACCGGTACCACTCCCTGCACGGCCCGGTGAATCGCTTAGAATCCCATTCGCCCACGCCCATGCCGCGCAGCGTCTATTTCCATTCCTTCAAGGTGACGACCATCGTCGTCGCGGCGCTGTTGCTCGTCGCGGCGGTGGTGACGGGGTCGCTTGCGGACTTGCGCACGGAGCTCGTGCTTGCGGCGCTCGTGCTGGTCGCGATGTTCCTGCGCGTCGATGCGAACGACGCGTCCGTCGGATTCGAGACCGCCGTCGTGTTCGGCGCGCTCGTCGTGTTCCACCGGCCGGACATGGTGTTGATCGCGGTGCTCGTCGGCGCGACCGTGCACTGCGTCGTCGGCGCGGCGCAGCGGAAGTCGTGGACGCTCGAGCCGTTCTACAACGCGGCGCAGCTCGCGCTTTCGTACGCGATCGTCGGATTGC
>DASVNL010000286.1:0-1634 GCA_036383875.1 Thermoanaerobaculia bacterium | reverse complement strand
GAACATGCAGGTCGACACGATCCTGTTCAACGACATCGGCGAGGACGTGAGCTGGGACGGCGTGTGGGAGTCGGAGTGCAAGATCGTCGCGGACGGCTGGGTCGCGGAAGTGCGCATCCCGTTTTCGCAACTGCGCTTTCCCGATAAGCCCGTGCACACGTGGGGCCTCAACGTCACGCGTCGCACGGTGCGCAACAACGAGTGGGTGCGCATCGTCAACACGCGCAAGGGCGAGACCGGATTCGTGTCGCACTTCGCCGACCTCACGGGACTCGAAGGCATCCGCCGCGAGCGTCCGTTGGAGATCGTGCCGTACGCCGTGACGCGCGCCGATGTCCTCACGCGCGCCGATCGCGACAATCCGCTGCTCGATCGTTTCGATCATCGCGCGGACGCAGGACTCGATCTCAAGTACGCGTTGACATCGACGCTCACCCTCACCGGTACGATCAATCCCGACTTTGGTCAGGTCGAAGTCGATCCCGCGGTCGTGAATCTCAGTCAGTTCGAGACGTTCTATCCGGAGCGGCGTCCCTTCTTCACGGAGGGGCTGAACATTTTCGCGTTCGGCGACTCGCCGGCGCGGAGTCACTTCAACTTTTTCTCGGCACCGCGCGTGTTCTATTCGCGCCGCATCGGACGTTCGCCGCAAGGCTCCGTCGACGCGCAATATGTTTCCGCGCCCGCCGAATCGACGATACTCGGCGCCGCGAAAGTCACCGGCAAGATCGGCCGCTGGTCGATCGGTGTGCTCAACGCGCTCACTGACACGGAGCGTGCGTTGTTCATCGACGACGAGGGCGATGGCTCGCGGCGTCACGTCGAGCCGATGACGAACTACTTCGTCACGCGCGCGACCCGCGAGATCGGCGACGCGTCGCGTGTCGGATTTCTCGTCACGTCGGTGAATCGTCAACTAGCGGACGAACTCGACGCGTTGCGCGAGAACGCACTGACGGCGGGCTTCGACGGCTACACGCAGTTCAATCAGAACTCGTGGGTATTCGAGTGGGTCGGCTCGACGTCACGCGTCAGCGGCAGCGAAGAGGCGATCGCGCTGACGCAGCAATCGTCGGCGCGCTATTACCAGCGTCCCGACGCGGAGCACATCACGTTCGATCCGACGCGCACGTCGCTGTCGGGCTGGTCGGGCCGCGCGATGCTGTCGAAGAACACCGGCCGCTGGCGTCCGAACGTGCAGGTGCAGGCGTTCTCGCCGGGTTACGAGACGAACGACGCGGGCTTCATGCAGCGCACGGACATGATCTCGACGCACGCGCTCATGCAGTACGTGAACGAAGAGCCGACAAAGCGTTTCCGCGAGCGCAATACGTGGATCGGTGTGTGGAGCAATCGCAACTTCGACGGCGACACGGTGGAACGCGGCGCGTTCATCGACGCATTCGGATCCTTGCAGAATTTCTGGGAGTATCGCGCGGCGCTGTTCGTCTCGCCGGGCTCGTTCAACGATCGCCTCACGCGTGGCGGTCCAATCGTCCGTACCCGCGCCAGCTGGTCCTCCGACGTCTCCCTCGGCAGCGACAACCGCAAGCCGTTCTACTTCACGTTCGACGGTCACTTCGAAGGCAACGACGACGACTCGTACGTCCGCAATGGCGGCGTCACGTTGAACT
>DASVNL010000285.1:0-14148 GCA_036383875.1 Thermoanaerobaculia bacterium | reverse complement strand
GATCTCCGCGATGAAGTCGCATCGCTACGACCTCGCGCTCCTCGATCTCAACATGCCGCGCCTCAGCGGCTGGGAAGTGCTCGACTTCCTGCGCAATCGCAGCGATGTGCGTCCGCGCCGCCTGTTCATCATCACGGGCTTTTCGGATCAGCGCATCAGCGAAGCCGATCGCGAGCTCGTGAACGCGGTGATCTACAAGCCGGTCGCTCCCGACGAGTTGCGCGCTCTCCTGATGCAATGCCTCGGCGACGGCGAGCTCAATCTGCGCACGGTTCTGCGCACGACCAAGCACCTCGACTACGGCAGCCGCACGGCCTTCGCGTAACGCGACTGCCCGAAACTTGTGCAACATCAAGTTTCGCTTTACTATCGCGCCATCCCACCAGTTAACAGGCGAACGTCTCGGGGGGAGGGTGTGATGGGTGAGATGAGGCTGTTCCAGTTGTGCTACGAGGGGGATCTCACGGTCGAGATCTCACACGTGATGCGCCGTCTCGGCGCCGAGCCGAACTTCGATCAAAGCTGGCAGGTCTTTCTGCCCGAAGGTCGTCATGCCGCGCCGCTCGTGCGATACGTGCGCGCGCAGCTCGCGGAGGATTCGCGGTTGCTCGTCGCGTGCACGCAGTTCACGAAGACGCGCGACTTTCTCCTCGTGCGCCACAGCCTCACGCCGGGCGCGGACTACTCCGAACTGCACGACGCGCTCGAACGCCTCGGTACCGTCGTCGAGTTGCCGTTCGAGTCGACGTTCGTGATTCAGAGCGACGATCGCACCGACGTGCGCACGCTCGGCTCCGCGCTCAACGAGCTCTGTCCCGACGAGTCGCTGATGGTCACGGGCATCAGCCATGACTGGGCGTACTGCCGCTCCGGCGTCTCGCGCATGTTCGTCGCGAGCGAAGAGGAAGACGTCCTGTTCAAGCCGTTCTGAACGGCGGGCTGAGAGCCCGCCGCTCCACTACTTCACGCCGCGCATCATCTTCTTGATCGGAACGATCAGCAGCGCCAGGATCACCGTGGCGATGATGAGGTTCAGGAACGCGATCTGGAAGACGGACGAGTACGTGCGATCCTGCAGGAATCCCGCGACCCAGCCCGCGACGTAGTTGCCCATCGCCGTCGCGAAGAACCAGACGCCCATCATCAGTCCGACGACTTTCGGCGGCGAGAGCTTCGTCACCATCGAGAGGCCGACAGGGCTGAGGCAAAGCTCGCCGACCATCTGCAGGAAGTACAGACCGACGAGCCACATCGGGCTGACGCGCTGTCCGCTCGCCTCGAAGATGCGCGCGGCCGGAACGATGAGCAGGAACGACAAGCTGAGGAAGAAGAGGCCGAGCGTGAACTTCGCGGGGCTCGACGGCTCTTTCTTGCGACGCGCGAGCGCGAGCCAGATGATCGCGAAGATCGGGGAGAACATGATGACGAACATCGGCTCCACCGACTGGAACCAGCTCGACGGATAGCTGAACGTCCCGATGGTGAGCTGCGTCGCGCGATCGGCGAAGAGCGTGAGGCTCGAGCCGGCCTGTTCGAATCCAGCCCAGAACAACAGCGCGAACAGCGTGAGGATGCAGATCGCGCCGATGCGCGCCCAGTCGCTGCTCGTGAACTTCGCGTTCGACGGCGCCTCGGCCTGCACGTTCGCGGCTGCGGTGAGCGGAGTCGGCTCGTTCTCCGAAACCGGCGTGAGATGGTGCTTGCCATACACGTACTGAATCAGGCCGATCACCATGCCGAAGCCGGCGGCGGCGAAGCCCCAGTGCCAGTTGTATTTCTGTCCGAGCCAGCCGCAGATCAGCGGCGCGACGAACGCGCCGGTGTTGATGCCCATGTAGAAAATCGAGAAGCCGGCGTCGCGTCGCGGATCTTCGCGACGATAGAGCGTTCCGACCATCGTGCTGACGTTCGGCTTGAGCAAGCCCGTGCCGATGACGATCAGTCCGAGGCCGAGGTAGAAGAACGGCAAGCCCTGAATGGCCATGCTGAAGTGGCCGGCGGCGATGATCACGCCGCCGAACAGCACGGCGCGATAGTGACCAATGAAGCGATCGGCGATGAATCCGCCCGGGATGCCCGAGAGATACACGAGCATCGTGTAGAGCCCGTAGATCTGCGTCGCTTTCGCGGTGCTGAAGTTGAGGCCGGGCTGCTGCGTCGAGCCGACCATGTAGAGCACCAGCAGGGCGCGCATGCCGTAGTAGCTGAAGCGCTCCCACATCTCGGTGAAGAACAGGGTGGCCAGGCCGCGCGGGTGGCCGAGCAGATCATTCTGCGCAGTCGCGTTCATCACCACACAGTACAGGAAGGCCGGTGCGAATCGCGCTACCGGGCGCGAGCGGTTGTGATTTCGTCACGAGCGGCGGACCCGCGTGATGTTGCTGGCCGCATGGATGGAGTTCGGGTATCGTCCGCCGAACAACCGCACGAAGAGAAGGAAGACGAATGGCCACAGCGACCATAGAGAAACATCCTCGGGGACTGTACGTCCTCTTCGGCAGCGAAATGTGGGAGCGCTTCAGCTTCTACACCGTCAACGCGATGCTCGCGCTCTACCTGCGCGACACGGTGCAGGGCTTCAGCTTCACGAACGCCGAGGCGGCGCGCGTGCAGTCGTGGTACCTGATGTTCGTCTACTTCACACCGCTGCTCGGAGGTCTGCTCGCGGATCTCTTCCTCGGCTTCCGCAAGGCGATCATCATCGGCGCGTTCTTCTTCATCGCCGGTCACGCCCTGCTGGCGGTGCCGAACAACATCATGATCGTGTACGCCGCGCTGACGTGTCTCGTCATCGGCAACGGATTCTTCAAGCCGAACGTCTCCTCGATGGTCGGCAATCTGTACACCGAGGGCAGTCACCTCAAAGACAAGGCCTACCTGATCTTCTACATGGGGATCAACATCGGTGCGGCGCTCGCTCCGATCATCGCCGCGATCATCCAGCCGAAGTGGGGCTTCCATCCGGCGTTCTTCATGGGCGCGATCGGCATGGTGATCTCCGTGGTCATCTTCACGCTGAACCAGAAGCATGTCCGTCATGCCGACCGGATCCGCGGCAAGAGCGACTTCGCGCGTCCCGACGCGTCGAAGGGCCATCAGGGCGCGGTCGCGACGGCCGAAGACCTGCCGCCGGTGCTCAACGAAGAAGCGCGCAACATGGCCGCGGTTCCGGAGTGGAAGCGCATCATCGCGCTGATCGTCATCTTCCTCATCGTGATCGTGTTCTGGATGATCTTCCACCAGAACAGCCTCACGCTCACGTTCTGGGCCGAGGATCACACGGAGTGGACGTTCATCAAGGCGGGCGGCATTCTCTCCAACACCATCAACGCCATCTGGATCGTCACGCTGTCGCTGCCGCTGGCATGGTTTTGGGGCTGGCTCGACCGGCGCGGTCTCGAGCCGTCGACGCCCACCAAGATCATGTACGGCATGATCCTCACCGGACTGTCGATGGTCATTCTCTACTTCGCCGCGACGAAGCACGGCTTCGACAAACCCGCATTCCGAGTCGAGAAAATCGATGAACGCGGCACATGGGTGTCGATCGCGAAAGAAGCGCGCGAGCACCTCGGCATCAAGGTCCCGGCGACGTCGATCCAGGTGCAGAAGGGCGAACAGACCCTGACCATGGACGCGTGGCTGATCACGAACAACGGCGCGGCTCCGAAGCCCGGCGACTTCGTCCGCCTCGAGAGTCATGACGCGACGCGGATCATGACCGGCCCGACCACCAAGGCTTCGCTGTGGTGGCTCATTCTCATGTACGGCGTCATCTCCCTCGGCGAGTTGATGCTCAGTCCCATGGGACTCGCGCTCGTCTCCAAGGTCGCGCCGATCCGCATGCGCGGCTTGATGATGGGCGGCTGGTTCGCCGCCACGGCCATCGGCAACAAGCTCACCGGCATCGGCAAGTACTGGGACCTCTGGAGCCACGCCCAGTTCTTCATCTTCCTCGCCGGCCTGGCATTCGTGATGGCCTTCGTCCTGTTCATTCTCCTGCGTCCGCTGAAGAAGGCGATGCCCGGAGTTTGATGCCGCTGCTGATCGAAGAACATGTTCCTCTCGCGCCGTTGACCACCATTGGCATTGGTGGTCCGGCGCGATTCTTTTTCCGCGCGACCACGGTCGACGACGTGCGCGCGGCGCTCGCGTGGGCCGCGGAGCGCAACGTCGCGGTCTTCATCCTCGGTGGCGGCAGCAACTTGCTCATCTCCGACGCCGGCTTCGACGGGCTCGTGCTGCACGTCGATCTGCGCGGCATGACCATCGAGAGCGAAGACGACTACGCGATGGTGAAAGTCGCGGCGGGCGAGCCGTGGGACGACTTCGTTGCGTTCGCGGTTGCGCATCGCTACGCGGGCGTCGAGTGTTTGTCCGGCATCCCCGGGTCGACCGGTGCGACGCCGATTCAGAACGTCGGCGCGTACGGGCAGGACGTGAGCGAGACCATCGTGCGTGTCGAAGCGCTCGATCGCACGCGCGATCGCGTCATCACGCTGACGAACTGGGATTGCCGCTTCGGCTATCGCTCGAGTCTCTTCAAGAATCACGAGCGCGATCGCTACGTCGTCGTCGCGGTGACGTTCCGCTTAAAGATCGGCGGCTGCGCGACGATCCGCTATCCCGAGTTGCAGAAGTTCGTCGACGAGCGCGGCATCTCCGTCGACGACCTGCAGGGCATCCGCGAGTCGGTCATCGCGATTCGTAAACGCAAGGGGATGGTCATCGATCCGAACGATCCCGACACGCGCAGCGACGGCTCGTTCTTCATGAACCCCGTGCTCTCGCTTGCGCAGTACGACGCGTTCGCGCGCATCGCCCCCGATGCGCCGCACTATCCCGCGGGCGACGAAGTGAAACTCTCAGCCGCGTGGCTGATCGAGCACGCCGGATTCTCGAAAGGCTTCGCGTTGGGCAACGTCGGACTGTCGTCGAAGCACACGCTCGCGGTGATCAATCGCGGCGGAGGGACGGCGCGGGAAGTGGTCGCGCTGGTGGAGATGATTCAGGGCGCGGTGCGTGCGAAGTTCGGCGTCGAGTTGCACCCCGAGCCGAACTTCATCAGTTGATGCCGCCGGCCGTGGGGATCGAGCGCACTGCAGATTTGCGCGCGTTCTCGCGATCGATCAGACGCTGCTTCTTGCGATCGAGCGAATCCATCTCGCGCTTCACGGCGCCGCTCTTGTAGAACGCGTTGACCGCCGCGGCGTAAACCGGATCGGGCTGAATGCGGATCCCGCTGCGATACACGAGGCCATTCGACGTCTGGAGGAAATGGCTCCAGATCACCTTGCCCTGCGTGCTGACCACGATCTCGCCGATGCGAAACGCCAGCCGGGCCACAGTGCCGATGCGCAGCGCCTGGCCGTGCTGCATTTTCGCGCCGGAAACACCGACGTCGATCACACTGATGTCCACCGGACCGAACGTTCCGGTCGGCGGCTGATTGAAAATAAAGCGATCGCCTTTGCGCAGTTCTGCGACTTCTTCGATATTCATTTGTATGGGAACCCAACGGGATTGTAACGCAGGACTCCGAAATCGTTGTTAACCCCGAGGCCCTCCCCTCCGTACTACTCCCAGAAATCGGAGGCTTCACTCATGGAAATGATCCCCATCATTGCGATTCTCGCGACGTCGACCATGACGGTGCTCGTTGTGTTTTTCGTGACGCGCGCACGCCAGCGGCGGGTGGAAGTGCAGACGGAGATGCAGGCGCGGCTCATCGATCGCTTCGGCACGGCGCCGGAACTGGTCGAGTTTCTTCACTCGCCTGCTGGGCGTCAGTTCGTCGCCGGAGTGCAGACCGCGCCGTCGATTCTCACGCGCGAGCGCGTGCTCGGCGGTCTCACTCGCGCGATCGTGCTCACGGCGCTCGGTACGGCATTTCTGCTCTTGACCGTGTTCTACGACGATGACTTCGCCGTGCCCGCCGCAATCGTCGGCTCCCTCGGCGTCGGCTATCTCATCTCCACCATCGTCTCGTACAAACTCGCCGACAAGTTCACCACCGATCTGTCGCATGGAGCCTGACGATGTTCGCCGCCGGTCTTCCGCTGCCGGCGCCTCTTGGCGCACAGGCACGCACGCGCACGGGTAAGCCCGATCCGATGGACGAGGCACGCTTCGAGACGTTCTACCGCCGCAACGCGGGAGCGCTCTGGTCGTACCTCTACCGTCTGACGGGCGATTCCGCCGCGGCGGACGATCTGCTGCAGAAAGCGTTCTTTCGTTTCCTGCGCTCAAACCCCGAGGTCGAAAGCGAAGAGCATCTGCGGCGCTGGATCTTTCGCACCGCGACGAATCTCGCGTTCGATCATTTCCGCGAAACGAAGCGCGATCGTGCCCGCGCGGAGGAATCGCGCGACGAAGCGATCACGCACGAGTCGCGCGAGTGGCTGCGTCACGACATGATGAAAACATTCGGCGAGCTGAAGCCGCGCGAGCGCGCGCTGCTTTGGCTCGCACACGTCGAAGAAGCCGATCACACTGACATCGGCGACGCCCTCGGCGTGAAATCGAAGAGCGTGAAAGTCCTGCTCTTCCGCGCGCGCAAACGTCTCGGCGAACTGCTCACGAAGAAAGGACTCGCTCCGGAGGTGCGTCGATGAGCGCGTGCCGTTTCGAACCGCAAATCATCGAGGCCGTGCAACGCGATCAGTGGACGTCCGCACTGCGCGAACATCTCACTGGCTGCGACGAGTGCATCGCCGCGGCGGCAGTCGCGCCGTGGATGAGCCGCTTCGCCAAAACCGGCGATCGCGAACATCGTCTCCCCGACGCGTCGATCGTCTTTCTCAAAGCGAAGCTGATGCAAGGTCGCGCGGACATGCGCCGCGTCTCACGTCCGATGGACGTCGTGCAGATGATCGCGTACCTCGTCGTTGCAGGCGGCTGGGCGGGACTGCTGACTTGGAAGTGGAACGCGGTGCAAACGTGGATTCGCGGCTTCACGCCGAGCGCGATTCTTCTGCAGACCACCGGGCGCGGCGAGTCGCTGTCCGTGTCGTTCTTCGCATTCGTGGTCGTGCTCGCGTCGATGACGGTGATGCTCGCGCTGCACACGATCATGGCCGAGGAGTAGCGGCGCCGCCACGCGCGCATCACTCCTGAAACTTCGGCGCTCGCTCGCCCTTCACCGCCAGCTCCTGCACTTTGTCGCGTCCGATCGCGCCCACGCCCAACACCTGCGCGATGCGCCGGACGTTCGCGCCGTTCTGCGCGCTCGATGGTCCCATCTGCGCGTCCATCAAGTTGCGCGTGCGATCGGCCAGCAGCCAGCCGAGCGGGAAGACCGCGTTCGACTGGATGAGATCGAAGTTCGTGTAGTTGCCGTCGCCGACCAGCTCGGCCAGCTCTTCGACGGCGAGGTTCGCGTGCGATCCGCGCACGGCGAGCAGCGCGCGCACCGGCGACAACACTTCCGTCGCGACGCGCACCGACTGCGGCGGCACTGGGTTCTGCATGCGCGTCTGGATGAAGATCACATGCGGCTGCACGCGACTCGCGTACTTGCTGCGACCGATCACGCGCAGCAAATCCGAAACCGTCGCGGAACCTGAGTTCTCGAAGTAACCGCCGTCGACGACATGTTCGCAGCGCGTGCCCGGCGCGCACTTCAGCGGCGAGCCGCCCGTGCTGTTCGCGGAGCGAAGCAGCGTTCCCGCGGGTGAGACGTACGTGAAGCGCGTGCTGTTGTCGACGGCCGTGCTGACGCGCACGTCCGCGCCGATCGCGCCGAAGAGATCGATCGAGTCCGCGAGCTCGCCGTACGACCCGGTGTCGATGCGCAGGTTCGACGCGATGATGCGCTGTCCGGTCTCGACGACCGTGCCGTTGAGAAACAGCGACGGCAGATGCGCCTCGCGCCCCTTCATCAACTTGAGAAAGCCGCCCGCGAACGTGTCGTCGTCCTGTTTGTTGCGCTGCTGGATGGTGGTGCGCCACGCGTGTTCCCACCCGCCTTCGAGCGCGCGAGCGCGATCGGGAAGAATCGGTGCGGGGATGAAGCGCTGCGCGAGGTCGGGCTGCATCATCGCGGCGAGCGTCGGCGCGAGCGCGTCCTGCGAGAGCATCTGCCGCGCGCGGAATCGCAACGAATACTGCTCGCCGGCTTGCGGCGTGTAGTCCGTCTCTTCGAGATTCGCGAGCGTTTCGTTGCGACGGATGAGCAGCGTGTCGTAGACGGTCGCGCCGAGGGCGCCGCCGGACACGGCGGAGATCGCGAAGGTGTGATCGGGGAAGGAGGGCAGCGTGTCGGTGAGCGACGTCAGCACGGCCGCGGTCCAATACGCGGCGCGAATCCCGCCGCCTTCCGTCGCGACGAGGATCACCGGGTACTTGCCGTTCGCGCCGGGCGGATGCTCGGCCTGCAGTCGCTCGAACCATGTGTCGAACGCGCCGGAAATCGTCGGACGCGTGCTCGGATCGTGCGCGAACGTTTCGATGACGTGGTTGTCCGTGAGCGGACTGATGACCAGCCACCAGACGAACAGGAACGTGAACACCGGCACGCCGAAACGTCCGCCGAATGCAACGAGACTCGAGCCGACCGGCACCGACAACGCGAGCGCGAGCATCACGACCGCGGCGGATCCGATCACGACGATGCTCTGCACGAACCACGTCGACCACACGAACAATGCGATGGCGAAGGCGATGCTCACGATGTACAGAATCTTCGACGCGCGCGAGCGTTCGTGCATCGGGATCTCATGCGCGGCGGTCTGGCCGATCCACTTGCGTCGCCAGATGCAGAACACGATGAAGCCGATCAATCCGACGCCGAGCCACGCGGCCATCTTCTTCAACTCCGCGACCGGCTCGGGCACGCCGTAGTTGCGTGCCACGCGCCACAGCGACGCCATCGCGATGAGGAATGACGATGCGCCGAGAATTCGCGGGAGCCACGTGGTGAGCCACGGAAATTCGCTCGGCGTCGGACGTCCCGGCGGCGGCTCGTTGTAGAGCAACTGGCGGGACCAGAACCACGTCTGCAGCGCGAGGAACACGACGCCGACGACGAATCCGATGCGCTGCCCATCATGCGAAGGCGTCGCACCCGTCGGATCATCCTCGGCCAGGTTCGCGATGATGTCGTAGCCCTGCGCGGAGATGATGAACGCGAACGCGATCACGAGCAGCGCGATGAGGCTGAAACGCAGCGGCAGAAGGAAGAGATACAGCCGCTTCGCGGCATGCCACAGACGGACGATCATGGATGGAAAGAATACGATGAGATACGCTCCGGCATCATGTGGTCGCCGGAGCAATACGAGAAGTTCAGTCAGGAACGCCAGCAGCCCTTCCACGATCTCGCCGCACTCGTCGAAAAGCGCCCCCGCATGCGCATCGTCGACCTCGGATGCGGCACCGGCGAGCTGACGCGCGAGCTGCACGTTTCACTCGACGCGCGCGAAACCGTCGGCATCGACAACTCGGAAACCATGCTGCTCAAGGCCGGCAGTTTCGGCGGCGAGATGCTGCACTTCGAGAAGAACAGCATCGAAGCGTTCGTCACCGACGAGCCGTACGACCTGATCTTCTCCAACGCCGCGCTGCACTGGGTCCCGGACCACGAACGCCTGCTCGTGCGACTCACGAACTTCCTCTCGAACGACGGCCAGCTCGCGATCCAGATGCCGGCCAACGACGATCACCCATCGCACATCGTCGCGGCGCGCGTCGCGCAACAGTTCGGCGTCGAGCCGCGTCCCGACTACGTTCTCCCACCCGAGCGCTACGCGCAGCTTCTCCATCACCTCGGCTACAAACGCCAGCACGTGCGCCTGCAGGTTTACGGACACGTCCTGCCGTCGACGCACGACGTCGTCGAATGGGTGCGCGGCGCACTGCTCACGCACTACGAAGCAGCGATGACGGCGGAGAAATACGCGGAGTTTCTGGCGGCGTATCGCGCGGAGTTGCTTTCTGTGCTGGGTGAGGAGCGGCCGTTTTTCTACACGTACAAGCGGGTGTTGATGTGGGGGACGTTTTAACGGTTCACCCTGAGCGAAGCCGAAGGGTCAGTGGAGCCTCCGCGAAACTCAAGCCCATCGAGAGGGCGCCGATGACCCTTCGACTGCGCTCAGGGTGAACTGTGAAGGCGGGCTTTCACCCCAGCCCTGAATCTTCGACTCATCACCAACTCCGTCCCATCCATCAACACGACGGTCGAGTCGTTGCGGATCTCGCGGATGCGTCGCGCGTTGACGATGATGCGGCGGTGGATGCGGATGAAGTGGCGCGGCTCGAGTCGCGCTTCGACGGCGGCCATCGCGTCTCGCACGAGGTGCGATTGCTCGCGGACGTGCACGCGCACGTATTTGCCCTCGGCCTCGATCCAATCGACGTCCTTCACCGCGACGAGGATCGTGCGATCACGTTTTCGAACGGTAAAGAACGCCGATGCGAGCTCGCGCGGCTTGCGTGTTTTCGCGCGTTCGATCGCCTGATTGAACCGTTCGCTGTCGAATGGCTTGAGCAGGTAGTCCACCGCCGCGACGTCGAACGCGCGGACGGCGTAGTCGTCGTACGCGGTGACGAAGATGACGTTCGGCGGTTTCGCATCGAGCACTTCGAAGCCGTTGCCGCCGGGCATCTGGATGTCGAGCAAAACGAGATCGGGCTTGTCGCGTTCGATCGCCGCCTTCGCATCCGCGACGGTGCCCGCTTCGCCGACGATCGTCACGTCGCCGCGCGCTTCGAGCAGACGCCGCACTTTGTCGCGTGCGAGTCGTTCATCGTCGACGATCAACGCGCGCATTACGCGACGCTCCAGGGCAACGCGATCTCGACGGCGAAGCCGTTCTTCGCCGCGCTGTAGCTGAACGTGCCGTGCAACGCCTCGACGCGCGCACGCGTGTTCGAGAGGCCGACGCGTTCACGGACGACTTCGCCGAGGACTTCGGCGTCGTCGTGAACGGTCAGGCGCAATGAGCCGTTGTCGCGCCACGCGCGGATCGCGATGTCGCCGCCGCTCGCGCTGCGTGCGATGCCGTGATGAATCGCGTTCTCGACGAGCGGTTGCAAGAGCAGCGACGGCACGAGCGCGTTGCCGGCTTGCGCCTCGATATCGAACGTCACGCGCAGGCGCTCTTCGAATCGGATCTTCTCGATCGCGAGATAGCGCTGCGCGAGCTCGATCTCTTCGTCGAGCGGAATCTCCGCTGCGGGCTGACGATCGACGGTCATGCGCAGCAACTCGGAGAGTCGCGTGAGCATCGCGTCCGCGGCCTTCACGTCGCTGTACATCAGCGACGACACGGAGTTCAGCGTGTTGAAGAGAAAGTGCGGATTGAGCTGCATCTTCAGCGCGTCGAGCTGCGCGCGCGACAGTTGCGCTTCGAGCCGCGACGCGCTGCGCGAGTAATCCCACGCGAGCGTCGCCGCGAGGATCAGCCAGTACGTCGGCAGGCTGCTGTGGAAGTTCACGCCGAACGCGGTCTTGATCGCGTACAGCAAACCTTCCTGGCGATACACCGCCGTCGAGAACGTCGTGAGGATCACTTCCGCGAGCACGAGCTGCGCGGCCGTGAGCACCACGCTCGCGACGACGTGCACGAGAAACGCGGACACGCGCCGCAACGGAAAGCGTCGCGCGAGGAGGATCACGAGCGGCGTCGCCGCGCCCCAGAGGTAGTAGTACGTGACGTTGATCGCGACCGCTTCGCCCCAGCGCGGACGCATGCGGAACGCGGGGTTGAAGTACGCCTGCGACGCGAAGTAGAAGGCGACGAACGTCCACGCCGCGATGCCGATCAGGACGATGCGCGCCTTCATGCGTCGATGATACGCGGCGCCGCGCGCGCGAAGAGACCGCTCGTGACGACGCAATGCGCGCTCGTGACGTTTGCGATGCCGGCGCGCATCGCGACGCCTACGTTCAAGCCCGTCATGCGCAAACTCGCACTGCTGCTGCTTCTCCTCGCACTCCCGCTGCACGCCGATCTCTGGACGACGCTCGAGCCCGGACCGTACACGCCCGGCTTCACGCAGCTCGATCGCTCCGACTGGTCGCGTCCGTATCGCACCGCACGCACGCTCGACGGCAAACCGCGCAGCGGCGACCGCGCGCGTCCGATTCGCATCAGCGTCTGGTATCCCGCGCAGAAGTCGGACGCGAAGCCGATGTCGTTCGGCGACTACGCGGATCTGCTCGCGGGCGAGCAGTCGTTCAACGCGATCACCGACGCCGATCGCAAACGCGCGGAAGACGCGCTGTTCACGTTCCCGCTGCTCGCGACGCTCAACGAGCATCGCGCGAAGATGCGCGCGCTCACGGGTCGCGCGATTCGCGACGCGAAGCCGATCGACGGAAAGTTCCCCGTGATTCTCTACAGCCTCGGCTCCGCCGCGCCCGCGCACGTCACGCCCGAGTACCTCGCGAGTCACGGCTACGTCGTCGTGCAGTCGCCGCGACTTGGCGCATTCGCGGGTCTGCCGCAGGACAATCGCGACGCGCTCGATCTCGATACGAAGCTGCGCGACATGGACTTCGTCATCGTGAAGATGCGCGACTGGAAGCAGGCCGATCTCACGAACATCGGGACGATCGGCTTCAGCGCAGGCGGACGCTGGGCACTCGCGGCCGCGATGAAGTCGGACAACGTGAAGGCCGTGGTCTCGCTCGACTCGGTGATGCTCTTCACCGATCCCGTGCTCGCCGCGTGGCGCACGATGCCGCACTTCAATCTCGACGCGGTGCGCGTGCCGGTGCTGCACATGACGCGCAAGGAGTTCGCGGATCAGGACAGCGCGGCGATGTGGAAGGACCTGCGCTACGCGGATCGCACGTCGATCATCTACGCCCCCGGGCTCGATCACTGGGACTTCCAATCCCTCGGCGTCGCAACCGCGCAAGCCGGCGGCCGCGGCGCGCTGTTACCGCGCATCGAGCAGACGTTCGCGGAGATCAACCGCAACACGCTCGCGTTCCTCGATCAGCATCTGAAGGGCGGCGCCGCGTTCACGCCGAAAGGCGCGAACGTCGAACACCTCGCAGCGGCGCCCGCGCCCTTCACGGTCGCGGAGTTCGTCGGCGGAGTGGTCGAAGACGGCGCGGACGCCGCGATCGCCGCGTTTCGCAAAACGTGGAAGGAGACCGGCACGCCGCCGGTGGCCGAGGCGACGATGAACGTCGCGGGGTACAGCTTGTTGTTTGGTGCGCGGCCCGCGGAAGGATTGCGCGTTCTCGCGTTGAACGTCGAGGCGTACCCAACGTCGTCGAACACGTACGACAGTCTCGCGGACGCGTACCTCGCCGCGGGCGATCGCGCGAAGGCGCTCGAGTTGACGAAGAAGGCCGCGGAGATGCTCGCGCAGGAGAAGGGACTGACGGACGAGCGCCGCGCGGCGATTCAGGGAAGCATCGACGGGAAGTTGAAGCAGCTCAGTGGAGCGTCGGGCTCTTAGCCCGACGACGGTCTCAACCGGCGAGCTGAGAGCTCGCCGCTCCACTCGTTCGCGGTTCCTTCAATCCGAGAATCTCGAGCACTTTCTTCACGTCCTGCTTCTTGCCCGTGACTTTCATGCGGCCTTTCGCGATCGCGTCGTCCGAAGCGGCGCGATCGTGCGCGGCCTGCGCGAGCGTCGACATGTCGCCGGCGATGATCACGTCGGCGGCGTCGGCGGGGCCGGAGGCGGTGTGCATCTCGCCGTTCTCGATCCGCGCGTGCATCGCCTCGCCGCCGCTCTCGAATTGCAGCACGAGCGATGTATCGATCGCGCGGTCGGCGCGAAACATCACATGCAGCCAGTGCGAGAGCCAGTCGATGTGAAACGACTCGCCTTTGCGCTTGCCAAGGAACTGCAGCCCCCACTTCGCGAGCTCGCGCAACACGGGCGTCAGCTCGCGACCCGCTTCGGTGAGCTCGTACACGACGGATGCCGCGGGTGGTGGCAGCGTGCGTCGCGCGATGATGCTCGCGTCCTCGAGTTTCTTGAGCCGCGCCGCCAGCACGTCCGTCGCGATGCCGGGCACACCGCCGAGCAGATCGCTGTAGCGCTTCGGCCCGCTCGTGAGCTCACGCACGATCAGCAACGTCCACCGCTCCCCGACGAGGTCGAGGGCCTTCGCGACGGCGCAGTATTGGTCGTAGGTTTTGTGCATTGGTTGGCGGTTGGCAGTTGGCGGTTGGCGGGGAC
>DASVNL010000284.1:0-5459 GCA_036383875.1 Thermoanaerobaculia bacterium | reverse complement strand
CGCGGTGGTGAGGCGCGGGATGACTTCGCGATCGTGCGTGAGCGAGCGCAGTCGGATGCGATCCGCGATCACCGTGACCATCAGGTCGCTGACGGGAATCTGGCGATCGGCGGGCGCGCCGGAGCTGCCGAGGAAGGGGATTTCGTATTGACGAAGCACGGGACGCGCGAGGATGTTGCCCATGCGGCCCGCGGGGAGATGCACGATCTCCGCGAAGATCGCGTCGGGTGCGAGCGCTTCCTCCGCCGCGAGATGCGCGATCACGCCGTCGCGGATCTGCGCGTCCGCGTGACAGAAGCGTCCGAGCATGCGCGCGCCGGACGGTCCGGTCGCGTTCTGCAGATAGATGCGATAGTCGCCGCGTTCGATCGCTTCCGCCGATTCCGCGGCCAGCGTGACGACGGCGTGGAATGCATCGGGCAGCGGCGGGCGCTCGCGATTCTCGAGATAGTTCCAGTCCTCTTCCGTCAGCTCGACTTCCTGACGACCCGCCGCGATGCAATCGGACAACAGGCGAATGAGCGTCGCGTCGGCGGGCATCCACGAAATCGACGGCGTCGCGCGTCCGCCGAACGCGAGTCCTGCGAGCAATGGCGACGCATCTGCGCCTGCAAGTCCGGAGCGATCGAAGCCGATGCCCGTTTCTTCATCGAGAGCCGCGAGCAGCGAGACTTCGCAGCCTTCACCGTAGCGATCGCGAAACGCGCGGCGGAAATCCTCGAGCATCGGATCGTGGCGGCGCTGCACGACGGGGCGATGCAGCAGCTCGACGCCGCGCAGGATCTCGCCGATCACCGCGTCGCTGAGCGCAACCTCCTGCGCCGGTTTGAAGAGATCGATCTGGAACAGCCGCGACATTTCGACAGGCACGCCAAGCGGTTCGAGCTCGCGCGCCATGGCGAGATACGCGTTCGTGTCGCAGCCGATGCCGCGTGCGTCGAGCGCGTCGAGCGATGCTGACGTCCGCGCGAGTTGCGACGTCGCGTTGCGCATCGCGCGCACGGACGACAACTGGCGCAGCAAGCCGGGCGTGCTTTCCTCACCAGTCACCGGCAACGCGAGCTCGGGGAGCAACAGTTGGTTGTCGACGAGATCGTGGATGAACGCGCTCGCCTCATCGAACGTGATCTCCGCTTCGGGATCACTCTCCACGAGCGACGCTGCGAGCTCTTCGAGCGTCGCGCCGTTCTTCGCGCGATCGAGCGTCGTCGTCAGTGCGTCGAACGTGTCGACGGCGACGAGGTGATAGGTGCGCAGCCGTCCCGCGACGCGCGCTTCCGCATAACGCAAACGCCCGCCGGTCTCGTACAGACTCGCGTTCGTGCGAAACCGAATCTCCGCGCGCAGATCGCGATCGCGCGTGAGCGTTTCGCACAGCGCGAAGAGGTAGTCCATGTCGAGCCGGCTGTGACGGCGATACGCATCACGCGCGCTCAGTGCGAGTCGCGTCTGCGCGCCGATCGCGCCTGCCGTGCAACCGGAGAAGAGTCCGAACGGCGTGGGCCGCGTGGCCATGCGCATCAGGTAACGCACGAGTCCGAGCTCCGCGCGCTGCCCTTTCTTCGAGTCGGGATCGCGCTCCCAGTATTCGAGACTGTCGACGAGATCGGGCGACGCGACGAACAGCGCCTCGCGCACTTCCGGACGCGCGACGATCGCCGCGAGCCGCGCGCGCAGCGTCGCGCGATCGGGTGCGCCGTCCATCCACGCTTCGATGTCTTCGAACGGCAGGAGCGGCGTGCGCAGCACGACGAGATCCGACGCCACGAAGTCGCGCGCGGCGCTCATGCCGCCACCTCGCCGTCCTGCATCGGCGGAACGGAGACGAGCAGCACGCGATCCCACTTCGGCTCCACTTCGCTCACCGCCGCGAGCATCGCCAATCCGAAGCCGGTGATGCCGCTGAGGAATCCGTACTCGCCTTTCCAGAATCCTTCGCCGCCCGCGGGACTGATCCACGTCAGCAGGCCAGCCAGTCCTTCGCCCGGCCTGCGCATCGACAGCGCGAGCCGGTACCACTGCAGCGCGGCGTCGCGCAGCTCGGGGTCGTGCGTGGCTTGATAGAAGCGATTGAAGAGATGCGCGTTGCCGACCGCGCCGTGGCACAGGCCGGGATCGATGGCCTGCGTGTGTTCGAGCGGACGTCGCGCGGCTGCGCGTGCGATCGACAGCGCTTCGTTTTCCCAGTCGATGCGGCCAAACGCGCGCGCCGCGGTCATCAACACGCCGGCGATGCCGATGTCGCCGTAGCACCACGCGGTGCGCGTCGACTCGAGCGGGCGTCCCGGCACGCGCCACGCGCCGAACACCGACGCGTCTGCGATGTCGAGACGTTGCGCCTGCAGCCAGCGCACGGTTCCTTCGACGAGTCGCGGGATGCGCGGATCGTCGAAGCCTTCGTTCCACGCCGCGGCGAGAAATCCGATGACGCCGGGGACGCCGTGTGCGACGCCGAGGTTGTAGCAGCCGTCGGGCATCAACTCGCGTTGCCAGTTCGTGAGCCACTCCGCGGGGGTGAACCACGTGATGCCGTCCTTCGAACGTTCCGCGCGTTCGTCGAGGATGTCGATGATGCGATGCAGCGTTTGTTTTGCGCGCGGATGCGGCAGTCGTTCGATGAGATAGAGGCCGTAGCCCGCGAGTCCGCCGACGAGCTCGAACGGCGGCGCCTCGGTGACTTCGCCGAGGAGCGTGGAGAGCGCGTCGTCAATCGGCGCGGCCAGTTCGTCGTCGCCTTCGAAGAAGTCGCGCGTCAGATGTTCGACGACCCAGCCGATGCCGCTGTAGCCGATGAGCAGCGCGGGCAGCAGTTGCATCTCCGCGACGCGATCGAGACTGCGGCTCAGCGCGTCGAGTGCGCGATCGCCGGCCGCGGGATCCTGTCGAACCGCGCTGAGATACGCGAAGAACAGTGCGACGCCGGCGTCGCCGCTGCCGAGCATCGGATCGGGATCGGCGTTCGATTCGAGATACGGGACGAGACACTGCTCGATGTCGCCGATCGCGGCCCAACACTCGGCTGCGAGCTCGGCGTCCGCGAGGGACTGCCACATGGGATGACCTCCATCCGTGAGGACTGCGGGAGTTGCAGCGGCCGCCCCGCGAGGTGCACACTCGCGAAGGCGACCGCCGCGTTTGCGATAGGTCCGAAGCCAAACCGTGACACCGGCGTCGCGCCTCTCTCAGGCCGTACACCTGAGGGAGGCACTGCAACCTCGCCGGCCGTCGCGACCTAGCAGCAGCGCCAGGTGCTGCAGCTTCCGTCCGAGCAGCTTTCCGTCGGACACGGGTTGCAGTTCGAGATGCCCGTCGGAGGACAGATGTTGGAGATGCCGCCGACCGCGCTCTTCAGATCGCGTTCGGACAGGTTGCGCAGCGTTTCTTTGGACAGTTCGAGCTTGCGGGTGATCTGCTTTTTCATGACTGGATTCCTTTCCTCATCGATGTTCTGCGGGCCGTGCGCGCTTCTACCGGTACCGAGGTACGCGCGGCCTGCGGGTTGAGAGAGACCGGCTCTGCTGCCTGCTCGAGTTGCGCGCTCTCGAGCTGCGCGGCGACGAGCCGGGGGTACAGGCCTTCACGCACGATCAACTCGCCGTGAGTGCCTGAATCGGTGATCTGTCCCTGATCGAGCACGAGGATGCGATCCGCATCGCGGATCGTGCTCAGTCGATGCGCCGCGACGATGCGCGTGGTGCGCATGCGCAGCAGGTTCTGTTGAATGCGCTCTTCCGTGACCGCGTCGAGCGCGCTCGTGGCTTCGTCGAGGATCAGCACGCGCGGACGTCCGACCAGTGCGCGTGCGAGCGCGATGCGCTGCCGTTGTCCGCCGGAGAGCGACGAGCCGCCGTCCGCGAGCACCGTCTCGTAGCCCATCGGCATGCGCGCGATGTCGTCGTGAATCTCCGCGAGCTTCGCCGCTTCGACGATGCGATCGAGCGGCAGTTCCGGATCCTGCAACGCGATGTTCGCGCGGATGCTCGTGCCGAACAGATACGACTGTTGCGGCACGTACGCGATCTGCGTGCGCAGCCACTCGAGCGGATACTCGGAAAGCGCACGGCCGTCGTAGAGCAAGCGTCCCGCGTCGGCGTGCAGCAATCCCGCGAGCAAACCTGCGAGCGTCGACTTGCCCGATCCCGAAGGTCCGACGATCGCGACCAACTGGCCCGGCTCGACGTCGAACGTTGCGTTGACGATCGCGGGCGGGACGAGCTGGCTGTAGCTGAACGACAACTTCTCGAGTGCGATGCGCCCTTCGAACGACGCGGGTCGCGGCAGCTCGCGGCCTTGCGGCTCCGCGGGTGTCGACAACACGTCGTCGAGACGTTCGAGGTAACTGCCGAGCAATTGAAACTGCGATGCGTTCGAGACGAGGGTCGAGAGCGGTGCGAGAAATCCCGCGGCCAGCGCTGCGAGCGCGAGCATCGTCCCGAGCGTGAGATCGCCGTCCATCACGCGCGCGCCGCCGTAGAGCAGCACCGCGATCGGCGACGCGAGCGCGAGTCCGTCGAGCAGCGAGTTCACGAGCGCGTCGAGACGTCCGCGCGACAGCGAGACGTTCAACTCGCGCACGAAGAGTTGCGACCACACATCGACCGCGCGACGTTCCGCACCGCACGCCTTCAGCGCTTCCATCCCGGCGAGCATCTGCACTTCGTAGCTCTGCGATGCGGCCTGCGCCTGCAGCGCTTCGGACGTGAGGCGCTTGCGGCGTTGCATCGCGCCGACGAGGATCGCGACGCGCACGATCGCCAGTCCGGCGACGAGCAATCCGACGCGCAGATCCGCGACGAGCAGCAGCACGAGATACGACAGGACCATCAGTCCGTCGAGCGCGCCGGAGAGCACGGCCGACGTGAGGATTTCGCGGATCGTGGCGTTGCTGCCGAGGCGGAGGAGCAGATCGCCGGCGGAGCGGTTTTGGAAGAACGAGAACGGCAGATGCACGAGATGTTCGAGAAAGTCGTGCGTGAGCTGCGAGTCGAGGCGCGTGCGCAGCGCGAGCAGGATGTGCCCGCGAATCAGCGCCGCGAGGAACGAGAACGCGACTAGCGCGAATGCCCCGATACCGAGGATTGCGTAGAAGCCGCGATCGCCGTGCGGAATCACGCGGTCGATCAGTACGCCCGTGACGAGTGGCACCGCGAGCGCGAAGAGGTGAAGCAGGATCGACGTCAGCACGATGCGCAGCAGCGCACCGTCGTGTCGCAGCACGCGCTGCACGTAGCGCTTCAGCAGCGACTCGCGTTTGTCGCCGCCCGGTTGAAAGTCGGAGCCGGGCTCAAACGTGACTGCGACGCCCGTGAGCGCGCGATCGAGCTCCGCGCGCGGCACGAAGCGGCGTCCCGCGCCAGGGTCGACGATCCACGCGCCGCTGCGCTCGAAGCTCTCGAGCACGACGAAGTGGCGGAACTCCCAGTGCAGAATACTGCCTCTTTCGAGGAACGCGAGGTCGC